>JAHEYE010000034.1:0-13677 GCA_023251695.1 Sphingobacteriaceae bacterium
ACCCTACTTGCCGGAGTGTACCACGAAGCAATGTTTTAATAGTATTTAATCCGTAAGGTTCTTTATAACCAATACTGTCACGGTTTGCGTAAGCATCAAATTTTCCGTAACCATTTACCTCAATGGTTTCTGTCTTGGTAAATAAATTACTATAAGGAATGTATTTTATTTCACCTCCCTCAAGATATTGCGCAGTGCCTTGTCCGGCCAGAACAACATTTCTCGGATTCCAGCTAAATTTATAGCCCCAGGGATTATCGTTGCTTTCAGGGGCAACCAAACCGCCGCAATAGGATTTGAAAGAAATTATTTCGGCACCCTTTGCTTGCAAATGATGAATGATTTTCATTGCTGATGCATGATCAATTCCCGGATCCAAACCACATTCATTTAAAATCAATAAACCTTTTTGTTTTGCTTCAGCATCCAATGCTTTCATTTCCGCACTCACATAACTTGCAGTTGCAATATGCTTACCATATTTCACACAATCTTTCGCCACATCGGCATGCATAAAAGCGGGTAACATTGAAATAACAAAATCGTGAGCCTTTATATTCGTTTCACGCTCATCTGCCTTGGTAACGTCAAAACTAATGGCAGAAGCATTCGAAAAACCTTTCACTTTATCGGATGCTAACTGTTTATTACTGTCGGCAACTGTAATTTTCCAATTATAAATGCCTGATTGCTTTAAAAGGTAAGAAATAAGGCTAGAAGTTGAACGGCCTGCTCCTATTATTAATATTTTATGCATAATGTTAAGCTGAGGCAAAATTATACCAATTCTTGGTTGAAAACAATCTAATCTCAAAAAACATCTTGTTTTCAACCTTAGAATGGTTAATGCCGATCTCTATGCAATAAAAATGCTATTATTTGATAGAGCGCATTGGTAATAAACTTAAATTTGCTGATATCTAATTAAAATTGATCCGAATTAATTTCATAATTGCTTTTCTGCTTATTCAGATTCATGCCTTGGTATCGCAAGTATTAAATAACAATCTGGTTATAGTGAGCGAAAACGGTAAACGGTTCGTCTTATTTATGAATGGTGAAAGGATTAATGAAAATCCCGAGGCTAACGTGAAAGCTTTTAGTATAAGCGAAGGTTGGCTTAAGCTGAAAGCCGAATTTGAAAACGCCGGTCCGGTGGTTTCTGATTCCATTCACATTCAACCAATCGGAAAAAACAATAATAAAGAAATAACCTATTCCATTAAACAGAATACCAAGACAAGTAAATTCAGTTTTGTTTCTATTGGTGAATTTTCGGCCCCCAAAACACCAAAGGTTGCCGAAAAGCCTATTGATCTTGGCCCCGTTATCGATAATAGTATTTATGGCAATTTATATAAGTCGAACAATAATAAACCAAGCTTCTACAAAAACTATAATGATTCCTCAAGAAAATGTTCGGTTGAATTAACAGATGCTGATATAACACATGCAGTGAATCTGGTAAAAAAATCGAACGATCTTCAGAATAAATATATTTATGTTGAAAGTACCATTAATCAAAACTGTTATACAGTTAGTCAGCTTACGGTATTATTAAATTTAGTTGACTTGGAAATGGATAAACTTAAACTTGCAAAACGCGGGTATTCTCATGTGAAGGATAAAAATAACATGGCAAGCATTTCGGAGATATTCAAATTTAAAAGCATGAAAGACGATTATTACCAGTTTCTGAAAGATGTAGCAAATTCTGAGAATCAAAATGGTCTTACTTGTTCTGTAGCTGTTACCACCGAAATTTTTAACGAAATCATTTCCTCGGTCAAAAAAGCAGAATATGAATACGATAGAATAATAATAGCAAAAGATAAACTTGTTTTCAATTGTGTAAATACACAACAGGTTCAATTATTAATGGACCTGTTCATCCACGACCGTGAAAAAATGGAACTTGTAAAAGCAGCTTATCCGGTTACGGTGAATAAAGATAATTTCAAAATGCTGGTCGAGAATTTTCAGTTCAGCGAGAACAAAACCGAATTTTTAAAATTTATCGCAAAGTAATATGGAAAATACACTTCCGAAAAACAAATTAATAACCGTTGGTCTTCTGGGTGCAATCGCTGTTTCTTCAGGTGCATTAGGAGCCCATTTTCTTAAATCGAAACTGGAAACAGGTTTAATTACTGCCGACCAACTCAATGGTTTTGATACAGGCGTTAAATATCAGATGTATCATGTTATCGGTATGTTGCTTTTAGTTATTCTCAATAAACAATTTCCCAATAAATTTTTTGCTTGGGCTTATGCATTATTCTTTTGGGGCATTATCT
The DNA here is from genome assembly GCA_023251695.1 of Sphingobacteriaceae bacterium. Taxonomy (GTDB): domain Bacteria; phylum Bacteroidota; class Bacteroidia; order B-17B0; family Aurantibacillaceae; genus JAHEYG01. The sequence goes on from JAHEYE010000034.1 coordinate 2,298, forward strand.
TATTCTCAGGTTCACTTTATTTTTTGTGCACACGTCATTTACTGGGGGCCGACTGGTTAAAGTTTTTGGGTCCGATTACACCACTTGGCGGCATTTGTTTCGTTTTAGGTTGGTTATGTCTTTGTATGGCTGTGTTAAAAACTGATAAAAAAGGATGATGAAAGTCTTTTGGCACATGGCTTGCTTTATGAATACATATACTTGAAGAATCAATTTCCTTGAATTTATATTTTTGATTTCCTTATGTATTATCACCATATTTACAAACCAAAATTTAGCATTATGAAAAAAGCAGCATTAGTTATATTGGCAATGTTATCTCTAACATTGATTAATTGCAAAACAAAATCGAAAGCCACCGCAAGCAACGATAAACCAAACAAAACGGTGGCCGATGACGGCACTAAAATTCAATGCCGTCTGGTCGTATCTTTCTGGAGCGTTGCTTCCGGTATTGATGGTCCAAAATACGATGAAATTGAGGCTTTTATTAAAAATCATGCTAAGAAGCCTGCTTATGAGGTTATTCCTATGGGGCGTGAAGGAGAAAAGGATATTTGCTTAAGTTTGAAAGAAATGAACAAAGACGAGATAAAGACATTTATAGACGATCTAAATAAGATGGCTAAAACCTCTGATAGAGTGCGGGTTACTGAGAACCAAGAGCGCATTAAAAGGCCTTAGAGCCTGTGAATAAAAGGGCTTTTAAAAGCCCTTTTTTTTTGTACATTTGCGCCTTATAAACCTTCTTTTTAGCGATGAACGAAATTGGATTAAAAGCAGCTAATGTAAGCGTGAAGGACCTCGGACTTTCAAACGTAGATACGGCTTACTGGAATTTACCCCCTGAAGAATTAGTAAAAGAAACCCTGAGCCTTAAACAAGGTGTTTTAACCGATGTTGGGGCAATTGCGGTTGATACCGGCGAATTTACCGGGCGTTCCCCAAAGGATAAATTTGTGGTAGTTGATGATACTACTAAAGACTCCGTTTGGTGGGGCGATGTAAACAACCGTTTTGATAAAGATAAATTTGAAGTGCTTCACAAACGTATGCTGAAGTATTTTGAAGGCAAAAAAGTTTGGGTGCGCGATTCTTATGCCTGCGCCGATCCGAAATACAGAATTAATGTCCGTGTGGTAACAGAATTGCCATGGAGTAATTTATTCGCAAACAATTTATTTTTACGTCCAACTCAGGATGAGATTAAAAATTTTAAACACGATTGGTTGATTTTATGTGCGCCAAACTATAAAGCTGATCCTGCAATCGACGGAACCCGTCAGCATAATTTTGCCATTCTTGATTTTACCCGTAAAATGATTTTAATTGGCGGAACCGCTTATACAGGTGAAATCAAAAAAGGAATTTTTGCGGTGTTGAATTATATTTTACCACACGATGAGAAAGTGTTATCCATGCACTGCTCAGCCAACATTGGTAAATCAGGTGATACTGCTATTTTCTTCGGATTATCAGGAACAGGGAAAACAACTTTATCGGCCGACCCAAACCGTAAATTAATTGGAGATGATGAGCATGGCTGGTCAGACAATGGTGTATTTAATTTTGAAGGTGGTTGCTACGCAAAATGCGTGGATTTGTCGGCCGAAAAAGAACCACAGATTTTTGGAGCTATAAAAGCGGGTTCCTTATTAGAGAATATTAATTTTTACGAGGGAACTAAAACGGTTGATTATTCAAACATTAAGAAAACCGAGAATACGCGTGTAAGTTATCCTTCCAATTATATTGAGAATTCGGTTACACCCGCGGTAGGTGATATTCCTAAAAATATTTTCTTCTTAACATGTGATGCATTTGGGGTATTGCCTCCTATCTCAAAATTAACTCCAGCTCAGGCCATGTATCATTTCATTAGTGGATATACAGCAAAAGTAGCAGGAACAGAAATGGGAGTTACGGAACCGACTTTAACTTTCTCGGCTTGTTTCGGAAAAGTATTTTTACCATTGCATCCCACACAATATGCTGAATTATTAGGCGAGAAATTGAAAAAACATAACGTTAACGTTTGGTTATTAAATACCGGATGGGTGGGAGGAAAATTTGGTGTTGGGAACCGCATAAAATTATCTTATACCCGCTCTCTGATTACGGCTGCTTTAAATGGGGAATTAGACAAAGTAGAATATGGCACCACTCAGTTTTTTAAATTAAATTATCCGAAATCATGTACCGGCGTACCGGCTGAGATTCTGGATCCGAAAAATTCGTGGAAAGATAAAGAAGCCTACGATCAAACAGCACAAAGCCTGGCTGCATCATTTGTAAAGAATTTTGATCAATACGCATCAGCAGCTAATGCCGAAATTTTAGCAGCTGCTCCTAAGGCAGAAGTAACAGTTTAATAAATCATAAAGCACATTAAAAAGCCATTCCCAAATTTGCGAATGGCTTTTTTATTTTAGACCTTAGAAATTATGGAATACAGAAGATTAGGAAAGTCAGGATTACAGGTAAGCACGCTTTCATTCGGCTCGTGGTTGACGTTTGGTAAACAAATTGATGATAAAATTGCGGATGCTTTATTAAGCACAGCTTATGATGAGGGCGTTAATTTTTTTGATAATGCTGAAATTTATGCGGCCGGACAATCTGAAACCGTAATGGGAAACATCCTGAAAAAGAAAACCTGGGCACGCAGTTCGTATTGCTTATCCAGCAAAGTATTTTTTGGATATGAAGATAAATTACCAAACCAAACAGGCTTATCACGTAAACATGTTATTGAAGGCTGTCACGCCGCTTTAAAACGTTTGCAGGTTGATTATATTGATTTGTTTTTTTGTCACCGCCCGGATAAGAACACACCGATTGAAGAAACAGTTCTTGCCATGAATACATTAATTCAGCAGGGAAAAATTTTATATTGGGGAACCAGCGAATGGGCCAACGATGAAATTATGGCGGCCATTGCAGTTGCGAAAGATTATAAATTAATCGGTCCAACCACGGAGCAACCTCAATACAATATGTTTGAGCGCACAAAACTTGAAAAAGATTATTTGTTATTGTTCAGGGATTATGGATTAGGAACTACAATCTGGAGCCCTTTAGCGAGTGGATTACTCACAGGAAAATACAATAACGCTGATCCCAAAGATACCCGTTTACAAATAGAAGGAATGGATTGGTTAAAAGAAAAGACTCTGGGCGATAAATCAAGAATAGAAAAAACAAAGAAATTAGAAGTCTTAGCAAAGGAATTAGGCACTACTCTTCCGAAAATGGCTATTGCATGGACCGTTAAAAATCCGAATGTAAGCACCACCATTTTAGGCGCAAGTAAAGTTGAGCAGCTAAAAGAAACAATTACTTCATTGGATGTTGTTCCCTTATTGACCGATGAAGTAATAAAGAAAATTGAAACTATTTTAAATAACAAACCGGTTCTAGCGCTGTATTAATTAACAGTGGCTTCGGCTACGCTCAGCCACCGCAAAAATCGGACACTGAGCTTGTCGAAGTGACCGATTCAAAAAATGAAAAAATTCTTCTCCCACTTAAAAGTAATTGAACTGGCGGGTGTTTTAGCCGGACCATCAGTCGGTGTGTTTTTTTCAGAATTAGGTGCAAAGGTTATGAAAATTGAAAATCCAAAAACAGGTGGAGACGCAACAAGGAATTGGAAATGCGAAAAAGAAAATGCCAATGATAAAGAAAGCGCTTATTATTGGAGTGTAAATACAGGAAAAGAAATTTTATTTCTCGACATCTCAAATGAAAATGATTTACAGAAATTTTACTCATTAATAAAAGATGCAGATGTTCTGATAACAAATTTTAAAAAAGGTGATGATGTGAAATTAAAAGTCACCTACTCCCAACTCCGAACTCTCAACTCTCAACTCATCCTAGCTACAATAAACGGATTTGGAAACGAAAGCACCCGCACCGCTTACGATTTAATTTTACAGGCCGAGGCCGGTTTCATGCTGATTAACGGCGAACCCGATTCAAAACCCGTGAAAATGCCCGTGGCCTTAATTGATTTACTGGCAGGACACCAATTAAAAGAAGCCATTTTAATTGCCTTGTTAGAAAGAGAAAAAACTAAAAAAGGATGTCATGTTTCCGTTTCTTTATTTGATAGTGCAATAGCTTCTTTGGTGAATCAGGCAACAAATTGGTTAATTGGCGGGCATCTTCCTGAAGCAATTGGTTCTTTGCATCCGAATATTGCACCTTATGGAGAATTATTTTCTACAAAAGATTATCATACAATAACCTTCGCTATTGGAAATGAGAAACAATTTAAATCGCTTTGTGAATTGTTGGAGGTAACCGAATTAATTAATGAAGAAAAATTCAGTTCTAACCAAAACAGATTGAAGAACCGCGAAGAACTATATGAATTATTAAACATTGAAGTTGAGAAAATGGATTTCGATGTGCTTTACAAAAAATGTTTAGAATCAGAAGTTCCAATCGGTAAATTACGCAACATAAAAGAAGTTTTTGAATTACCTGAAGCAAAAGCCATGTTGAAACAATTCGGTGACAAAACTGCAGTAAATTCTGTTGCTTTTAAATTTATTGATCATGTTTAAAATTAAAATCGCACATAGTCCGGCCGAAGTGGAACGTATTTTAGAATTACGTGTCAAAATTTTACGTAAACCCTGGAACCAACCTGCGGAAACTGCTACTGATAATTTAGAAGTCATTAGTATTAACTGTTACATAGAAAACGAACATAAGGAAATAGTTGCCTGCGGACGCTTGCAGGAAAACGAAAACAAAATTGGGCAGATCCGTTTTATGGCTGTGGATGATAAGCAACAAGGCAAAGGTTTAGGAAAGATGATCGTCAATGCTCTTGAGAACGAAGGAAAAAAATTACATCTCAAAACTATTGAACTCCAAGCCCGCGAAAATGCTGTTGAGTTTTACAAAAGCTGTGGTTACACCATAAAAGAAAAATCCTTTTTACTCTGGGGAATTATTCAGCATTATTTGATGGAGAAGGAGTTTTGATTTTATTTGCAAAAATCCATCAGAATGATAAAATTGGCCATCCTACCATTTAGCACTAATAAATGAGTTTACTCAGCTAACAACACTTTACACTCATTCGTTTACCATAAAATTCGCGTAAAGAATTTTAAAGAATTCTTCGTACATTTGTATTAATTCTATTCTTGAGTAAAAAATATAAAATGAAAAAAGTACTGGTTATTTTATTTGCAATTTCGTCACTGAGTTCTTTTTCACAAGACAGAACAGGTTATCTTATGCCTGATTCACTCATGAATCTGCATTTAAAATATACCCCTGTACAAATAATGGCAGGTACTTGCGCTTCACCAAATGGCAATATGAACTCAATTGCTGCCCCGCCGCCCAGCTATGCCTAGTTACAAACAAATGGTTATTGCAATCCTGCAGGAACTTATGGTAGTAGCGGTACAGTTTGTTGGTCGTTTACCCCAACTCAACCTAGCGTAAACATTAATTCAGGTTATTCAACTACAGGTTGTGCTTCAATAAGTTTTGGCCCGTTCACGCTCTATAAATGTTCTCCCAGCTGTTCAGTAATGGGTACAGGATTGAGTTATACTGTTACACCGGGTCAGTGTTATACCTGGTGTATGACTTATAGCGGCAATGGTCCGGGTTGTGTTTTTAATGATTTCTGTCCGTATTATCAGATGTTCACACCTTTACCAATAGAACTTAGTTATTTTGCAGGTTCAAGTCAGGGAAAAACTAATGTATTGCAATGGAAAACAGAATTGGAAAAGAATAATGATTATTTTATTCTTGAAGTAAGTTCAGATGCAACGAATTGGAATGAACTCAATATTGTAGATGCTGCTGGTAATTCTAACCAACCATTACTTTATTCTTATCAGGATAATAACTTTAAACCCCAAATTAACTATTACAGGTTAAAACAGGTTGATTATGATGGCACTTCAAAATATCACGGCATTGTTGCTGTTGATAATTCAAAAGGTAAAGATGTTAAAGTGATTCGTATTTTAAATATGCTTGGTCAGGATGTAAACGAAAATTACGAAGGCATTAAGCTATTTTATTATTCCGACGGAACTGTAGTAAAGCAGTTTTAAACAGTCCCTCCCTATTTCGTTACCAAAAAATTCCTTTTACTCCGGATAATTATTCTGCATTATTTGATGTAGAAGAAACTTTGAGACTTGTAGGCCTTGGGAAATACCGATCAGCAATTTTCATGAATTGATTTTCGATTATAAGCGCAGAAAGAACACCCATTACAATAGCACTTGTAAAAAACAATACAGAATTAACATTGGGCGTTTTCATTGTTTCGTACAAAACATCCTTCACCAACAAATGCCAGAGGTAGATAGAATAAGAATTAACGCCAATGAAACAAACAGCCAAAGGAATATATTTCAGGTAAGGGTTTTTGAGAACAAATGCTTCATTGCTTTTATCACAGACCAGAATTATCAGAAGAGCAAAACCAAAGTGCATCAAGTTAAATCCTATAGTCTCCATAAAAAAACTTTCCGGTAACAAAACAAAAGCGGGTAAAATCAATAAAGTGGCCAATACAAACAAACTTATTTTATTCTGTTGCCATTTTGTAATTAATTCAGGCTTAAAATTCCAAATATAAGCCAACAATACGCCCATAAACAAACCATCTGCTTTTAAATGACTCGCAAAAATGGGCACAGGATTATGCAAGTGCTTGAAAGAAAAATTCAGGCGCAGACAGAAAATGATGAGGATAAAAGTGATTATTGTAAAAAGCATAGCTTTTACATTCTCTATCCATTTAAATTTTATGGCTGCTAAAACAAAAAATGCCAGGAAAAAATAAAACTGTTCCTCAACCCCGAGCGACCAGGTATGAAACCGCACCCCTGTTCTGTAATTCTGAATAAAAAATGCTTCTGAAATAATGCTCGATGTCGGCTGCGGTCTGCAGAAATAATAAGCATCAAGTAAAACAGTTGCTATTAGACAAATATAAAAGGCGGGATAAATTTTAAAACCCCTGCGTATTAAAAACCTGCCAATATTTGAATTACCCCTGGCCTGATATTCTTTAAACAACAAACCCGCCACTAAAAATCCGCTCAACACAAAAAAAAGATCCACACCATAACCTCCAGCCATTACAATTACGTTACTCATATCAGAATGACGGAATAAAACACCAATTATGGCTATACCTCTTAAAAAATCGAGACCTCTAATCCGCATACTTATTAAAAGTACTAAATTTAGAATTATTCAGCATTATTTGATGGAGAAGAACATTTAAGACATAATATCAATAACTGCGATTATAAAAGGAAATAGAACAAGTAAAAAAGCAATAGTAAAGTCTTTTCGTTTTTGGTCAACGTTTATCAACATAAGAGTCAAAGTAATTATTGAATAAATGACAAACACCAAAAAAATCAAAATAAGTAACATCCCGTTTGCGGCACCGCAACTACTTCTTGGTTCCTCAGCTATTCTGTGAAATAAATTAAAACATAAAATCCACCAAATAAAATAAATTGCTAAGAAAATTGTAGTCAATGTTCTTCGCTTCATGAATTCTATTAAAGGTTTAAGCTTACTCATGTTTAGTAAATATACAAAATTAAAAGTCCGGGTATTTAACCCGGACTCATAAACAAGAAAACTAAACTAGGACAAAAACTACAAGGCCTATTAAATATATACTTCTGTTTTGCTTTCTTCAACCATCTTTTTCAAGTTAATTAAAGCATAGCGCATCCGGCCCAGCGAAGTATTTATGGATACATTGCAGAAATCTGCAATTTCTTTAAAACTCATATCGTAATACATACGCATAATCACAACTTCTTTTTGTTCATCAGGAAGTGAACCAACCATTTTGCGCACTTTTTTACGGAACTGAATTTGCTCTTTGTCATTTTTAAAACCATCGTCAGTATTTGGTATGGTTGCAAAAACATCTACTTCCTCACCGTCTTCGGTAACATAAACCGGTACAGTAGGCAGTTTTTTGTTTTTGCGGAAATGATCGATGATTAAATTACGGGCAATACGTAATACCCATGGTAAAAACTTACCTTCCTCCGAATACTGATTGCGTTTTAAAGTCTGTATTACTTTAAAAAATGTATCCTGGAATAAATCTTCAGCTAAAGCCCTGTCACGTACAATAACGTATATACTGGAGAAGATTCTCCTTTTGTGACGTTGTAATAAAGTGCTGAGAGCTTCTTCGTTGCCACTGATGTAGAGTTGTACTAACTCATTATCTTCTTGAATTCGAACAGACATGCATTTTCCCTTTTTAATAATAATAGTATCGGGTGTAAATGTCTATTCTATGGCAATCGTTGTTTAATGGTTTATAAAGCAAATATATCCTTAATCACTTAAATCACAAAAAATTAACCTTTCTGAATGAGTAAAAGTCTATATCAATTGAGTAAGCCGTCAAAATAATATTTTTCAACCTACACAATAATTTTTAAACTATTGATTTTCAGTCGTTTAAATACTTAATAACAATGCTAAAAAAGCCTTATACAAACTGTAATTTTGATGGCTGTGAGTAGAGAAAAAGACATTTCGGTACTTAGTCCTAAGGAATTTATCATCATTAAAGGGGCCCGCATGCACAATTTAAAAAATGTGGATGTGGCCATTCCCCGGAACAAATTCGTAGTCATAACCGGACTTTCGGGCTCAGGAAAGTCCTCTTTAGCATTTGATACTTTATACGCCGAGGGCCAGCGCCGTTATGTGGAAAGTTTATCAGCGTACGCCCGCCAGTTTTTAGGACGATTGGAAAAACCACAGGTTGATTACATTAAGGGAATATCACCTGCTATTGCCATCGAACAAAAAGTTATTTCACGCAATCCGAGAAGTACGGTTGGAACTATAACAGAAATCTACGATTACTTTAAATTATTGTTCGCCCGCGTTGGCAAAACATACAGTCCCGTAACTGGAAAATTAGTAAAGCGACAAAACATTAGCGATGTGGTTGATTTTATTAAAGGATTAAGAAATGAAAGTAAATGTCTTGTGCTCTCGAAAATTCATGTTCCAAAGGGAAGAACCTTAGCACAAACCATTGAACTTTTAGGACAACAGGGATTTTCGAGAATTGTACTGAACGGAAACATTGTAAAAATTCAGGAAACAGATACTAAAAAAATAAAAAATACTGATGAAGTTTTTTTATTGATTGATCGTTTGGTAGTAAATAAAGAGGATGAAGATTTTGGCGGACGGGTTGGCGATAGCGTTCAAACGGCTTTCTTCGAGGGAAAAGGCGAATGTTTGGTTTGGGCAGAGGTCTCGACTACACCAGACCTGACAAAAGTGAAATACGAAAAACATTCTTTCTCAAATTTATTTGAAGCGGATGGAATTACATTCGAAGAACCGGATGCTAATTTTTTCACTTTCAATAATCCCATTGGTGCCTGTAAAACCTGTGAGGGTTTTGGAAGTATTATTGGAATCGATCCCGACCTTGTGATTCCAAACAGAAGTTTAAGTGTTTATGATAATGCTGTTGCTTGTTGGAATGGCGAGACCATGAGTTTGTATAAAAAAGCATTAATAAAAAGCGCACATAAATTTAATTTCCCGGTTCATAAACCAATTGCAGAATTAACTAAAACACAATACGCTTTACTTTGGAACGGTAACGAACATTTTGAAGGCATTAACGATTTTTTTAAAATGCTGGAGAAAGAGAGTTATAAAATTCAGTACCGTGTGATGCTGGCACGCTACAGAGGAAAAACTTCTTGTCCCGATTGTTTAGGAACACGGTTACGTAAAGACGCCAATTATGTAAAAGTTAATGGGAAAAATATTACTGAATTAGTTCTCACTCCCGTTTCTGATCTGTTGCCATTCTTTAAATCGATTGATTTAAACGAGCACGATGCAAAAATTGCTAGGCGTTTGTTAACAGAAATAACTAATCGTTTACACTACCTAATGGATGTTGGTTTGGGTTATTTGACGCTGAACCGTGTTGCCAATACACTGAGTGGCGGCGAAAGTCAGCGGATAAATCTGGCCACTTCATTGGGAAGTAGTTTAGTTGGCAGTTTATATATTTTAGATGAACCAAGCATTGGTTTACATCCCCGCGACACCGAACGTTTAATAAAAGTTCTGAAATCATTACAAAAACAAGGTAACACGGTTATTATTGTTGAGCATGACGAAGATATTATGCTGGCTGCTGATGAATTGATTGATATTGGTCCGGAAGCAGGAAGTTTGGGAGGGAATTTGGTGTTTCAGGGAACGCATAAAGAATTATTAAAAGACAGTGAAAGTTTTACCGCCAAATATTTAACCGATAAACTTAGAATTGAAGTTCCCAAGACAAGGCGGAAATGGAAAGAATTTTTAGAAGTTAAAAATGTCAGCGATAATAATCTTAAGATCATTACCGTAAAATTCCCTTTGAATACGTTGTGCTGCGTTACAGGCGTGAGTGGCTCCGGCAAATCGACATTGATTAAAAAAGCTTTGATTCCGATTATGCAACGCTATCTGGAAGGATATTATGAAAGCGTGGATCACAAACATTTAATTAACGGCAGTTTAAAACAAATAAAGCAATTAGAGTATGTTGATCAGAATCCTATTGGAAAATCATCGCGGAGCAATCCTGTAACTTATATTAAAGCTTATGATGAAATCAGAAATTTATTTTCCGACCAAGGCTTAGCAAAACAGCGTGGACTAAAACCATCTCACTTTTCTTTTAACGTTGATGGTGGAAGATGCGAAGTGTGTGAAGGAGAAGGTCAAATTACCGTGGAAATGCAATTCATGGCCGACATTCAATTACCCTGTGATGCCTGCGGAAGTAAACGCTTTAAGAATGAAATTCTAGAAATCGTATATAAAGGAAAAAGTATTTCGGATATACTGGACATGACCGTCAGTGATGCAGTTGTGTTTTTTAATCAGGACAAAGAAGATCGTACCGCAAAAAAAATAATTGAAAAATTAAAAGCGCTTGAAGAAGTTGGTTTGGGTTATGTACAACTCGGACAAAGCAGTAGTACTTTAAGCGGTGGAGAAGCGCAGCGTATTAAATTAGCCACCTTCTTAATTCAAATAAACAACACCTCTCCTACTCTTTTTGTGTTTGATGAACCAACAACCGGCTTGCATTTCCATGATGTGGCTAAACTATTAAAATCATTCAATGCTTTATTGGATAAAGGTCATTCTATTATTGTTATTGAACACAATTTAGAAGTCGTAAAATGCGCCGACTGGATTATTGATTTAGGTCCTGAAGGTGGCGAAACAGGCGGCCATGTTGTATTTGAGGGAACTCCAGAGGCGTTGATTCATTGTAAAGAATCTCAAACGGCGAGGTATT
>JAHEYE010000034.1:13687-23529 GCA_023251695.1 Sphingobacteriaceae bacterium
AGGTATTTGAAGGGGAAAATTTAGTTCGACTCACCCTCTTATCCCTCTCTGCAAACAGAGAGGGACGATACATTTATTTTCGGAAAGACATTTTTACACGAATCTTCTCCCCCTCTCTACTGGTAGAGATGTGGCCGGGGGTGAGTCAAATTACACTCAAAATCTCATTTTTTTCTTGTAAATTCAGGCTTTCAAAATGTCATCTTCATTCAGCATAAAGCTTGGGAATTTTTTGTACAAAACTTCCTTTCCTCTTTACAAAAGCATGTATGCTATGTTTAAGAAACAACAGGATGCTTTTGAGATCGAACTTTTAAAAAAACACATCAAAAAAGGCGATACCGTTTTAGACATCGGTGCCAACATTGGTTTTTACGCAACTATTTTATCAGATATAGTCGGAGAGAAAGGAAAAATTCATTGCTTTGAACCGGATGCAACCAATTTCAATCACCTTAAAAAAACAACAGCTAATCATAAAAACATTATCATTAATAATAAAGCGGTCGGACCAAAAACCGAAATGATCAAAATCTATACATCAAAAGAACTGAATGTCGATCACCGAACCTACAAACCTGAAGAATACGATCAGGAAATTGAAATTGCTGCGGTGAGCATTGACGATTATTTAAAAGGCACAAAAGTTGATTTCATTAAAATGGATATTCAGGGATTTGAAATAGAAGCGATAAAAGGAATGAAAGAAACATTTAAGAATAACGCCAATGTAAAAATGATTTCTGAATTCTGGCCTTACGGATTAAGAAAAGCAGGAAGTTCTGTTTCTGAATATTATGCTCTATTAAAAAATCTCAATTTTAATATAGAAATATTACAAAACAATAAACTCGAAACATTAAAACCCGAAACAGTTTCTCAGCTCGAGCCACTTGGCGAAGAGCACTACTTCAATATCTTTGTTAGTCCAAATGTTTAAAAAATACACCATACCCTATCCGCTTGATGACCCAAAAACAACTTTGGCGCACCGGGATATTATTTTAAACAAACCTTTCTTAAAACATTTGTATCAGGATTGGTACGACGTGTTTATTAAAGAATCGAAATCAGTTGGTAAAGGTATTTATCTGGAAATTGGTTCAGGCGGTGGATTTTTGAAAGATGTTTTTCCGGAAGTGGTGACTTCTGATATTTTGGATTTACCGGTTGTAGATAAAGTTTTCAGTGCGGAAGAGTTACCATACAAAGAAAATGAGTTAGGAAGCGTTATGATGCTGAATGTTTTTCATCACATACCAAAACCATATTTGTTTTTAAAAGAAGCAGAACGTTGTTTGGTAAAGGGTGGAAAAATAATTATGGTGGAGCCGGCGAATTCTGCATTAGGTCGTTTTATTTACAAAAGATTCCATCACGAACCTTTTGATGAAAAAGGAGGAAGAGAAATACAAGCCGGAAATCCTTTAAGTAACTCTAATCAAGCCTTACCTTACATTTATTTTGAAAGAGACACAGAACAGTTTAAAAAGGATTATCCGACTCTTAAAATCAAAACTATTAAGTATCATAGTCCTTTTTTATACGTTTTAAGCGGCGGGGTTTCAAGAAGTGCCATGTTTCCTTATTTTATGTACGGATTCTTTAAGGGAATCGAATTTCTTCTATCCCCTTTCAGGAAACAATTAGGCTTGTTTTGTACTGTGGTAATAGAAAAAGTCTGATTTATTTCTTAATCAGTTTTTGATTGAACACTTTTCCTCCGTTAATCATTTTCACAATATAAATTCCACTTTGGGCAGAACTGATATCAATAGTGTTATTAAGTTTATCTAAACCGTTAATTGATTTAATTAACTTTCCGTCGGCACTGTAAATTTCAATCAAAGATTCAGCATTCATTCCGTTCATTGAGAAATTATAAATGCCGGTTTCGGAAACTGTTGGATATATTATAGCTGTCTCAATATTTTCAAGTTCATTAATACCGATACTAAAACAAGCATTTGTTCCTGCATACAGAGCTGAAATTTCAGCCGAATTTAAAGCCCTGTTATAAATACAAACATCATCAATATATCCGTTAAACCATAAACTACCACTTCCCTGATCAAATCCACCACCAATTGAAAAAGGTCTGTTTTTGTTTACACATGTTTGAGCATAGGTTGAATTGGAAACTATAGATCCGTCACGATACATCTGTTTAAGATTACCCGCCTGACTAACTACATAAACATAATGATGCCAATTAACCATATCAACAGGAATTCCCGTTATAGTGGTTCTTCCACCTGTTGAAAGATTACCATAATCAAAAAGCATCATAGTGCTTCCGGAATTGGAATAAGCGGCACAACCGGTGCATCGGTCGGTATATGAATCCGGTGTTAATTGAAAAAGGCAATTCGATGTATTATTCCATGTTTTTGCCCACATGCTAACGGTTAATTCATCAGTCGGTGCCAACGCAGAAAAAGAACTGATACTAATACCCATATTGGTTCCAAAAGCATAGGCCCTATTCGGACTTCCGAACCTGTCGGTTGTAAGCGTGGCACCATTTACGGTACCATTATTACTATTTCCTGAAATATCGTTAGCGTTACCCGTAAAAGGCATACATACCTTTAAATTAGAAGTAAGATTAACCTGTGAAAACCCCTTTACAGATAAAATAATAGCGATTAAATAAATACACTTTTTCATGATGCTGGTTTTTTAATGATTGTTATCTTTACACGAAATTATAACTATTTGTCAGATAAAAAAACATATTTCGATTCTATAGCTAAAAAGCACAAAAAACGCGCTATAAGTGCTTATTATTGGGACGAAATAAGCAATTACTGCAAATATTTTTCGCACGAAGACTCATCTGTTTTAGAAGTCGGCTGTGGCGGCGGTGACTTATTGGCCCATATTGAAGGTTCCAGAAAAGTAGGAATTGATTTTAGCGGAGAATACATTAACTGGGCGAAAGAAAAACATCAGGCTAAGAATATCGAGTTCTTACAAATGGATGCCAATGAAATTAAATTGAATGAAAAGTTTGATTTAATTATCATCAGCAACTTAATTGGCTTTGTGGACGATATTCAGAATGTATTTGAACAAGTAAAAAAAGTTTCGCATCCTAATACCAAAGTAATTGTTCAGTATTATAATTCTCTTTGGGAACCCATCATTAAATTCGCAGAACTTATTGGCTTAAAGAAAAAAACACCTTTACAGAACTGGTTAAATTCCCGAGACATCAACAATTTGTTATTTGTTTCCGGATTTGATGTTTATAGAAATACTAAACGATTGATCTTTCCGTTATGGATTCCAATTCTGTCATTTATTTTTAATCGCTACTTAGCTAAGTTTCCTTTCTTTAGGTTCTTTAGTTTAAACCTTTACAGTTTCGCAAAACCGTTACCGGAGAACAACGAAGCTGAATACGCAACAAAATACTCTACTACAGTTGTTATTCCGGCCCGTAACGAAAGCGGTAATATTGAAAATGCAATTACCCGTCTCCCTAAATTCGGGAAACACGTTGAAATTATCTTCATCGAAGGAAACAGTACCGATGATACCTGGGAAAAAATTCAGGAAATACAAAAAAAATATTCTGCCACTCACGATATTAAGATTGGTCAGCAAAAAGGAAAAGGAAAAGCCGATGCAGTGCGCGAAGGTTACAAAATTGCCACAGGTGATATTTTAATGATTCTGGATGCGGATTTAACTGTGCCTCCCGAAGATATTCCTAAATTCTATAATGCCATTGCAAGCAGTAAAGGAGATTTTATTAATGGTACCCGTTTGGTTTATCCGATGGACAAAGAAGCCATGCGTTTTTTAAATTATCTGGGTAATCACTTTTTCAGCTGGGCTTTTACATGGTTACTGGAACAACGTTTTAAAGATACTTTATGCGGAACGAAAGTAATGTTCCGTAATGATTATATTAAACTAACAAAGAATCGCAAATACTTTGGCGAGTTCGATCCTTTCGGTGATTTTGATTTACTATTCGGTGCACACAAATTAAATTTGAAGATTGTTGAAGTTCCAATCCGCTACCGCGAAAGAACTTATGGTACAACAAACATTTCCCGCTTTAAACATGGCGTGATTCTTTTAAGAATGTGCGCTTTTGCCTCCAGAAAGTGTAAGTTTATTTAGCCACAGTCCCGATAGCTATCGGGATCGCTGATTTACGCGGATTAATACTTTATCATCTGTGGAAATCCGTGTAATCTGCGGCCGGATCCTTGCCTCTACCTTAAATGTAAATATGCCGTAATCGGATAATGATCGGTAAACGTTTCTTCATTTCGGGTAAATTGAGTGCATTTAAAATCCCTACTATGCATAATATAATCAATTCTGAACTGAGGAAATTTCCCTGCATACGTTCTGCCAAACCCAGTACCCTTTTCAATAAATGCATCCTTTAAATTTTCTGAAATTAAATTATAAGCGTACGATGCCGGCGTATCGTTAAAATCACCACACAAAACAATTTTATACGGACAACTTTTTATACTGGCACTTACCAATTCGGCTTGCTCTGCCCGTTTTACAAAAGCCCGTTTTAAACGCCGCAAAATTGTCTTTGAGCTTTCTAATTCATCTTTAGCATCACCATCATCCTGCAAATCGTTTATGAAAGTATAATCCTTTTCGCTGAAGCTTATAGATTGTAAATGCATGTTGTAAATCCGGACTGTATCTTTTTCAATTACAATATCCGTATAAATACAAATGTTGTTCGACCGTGTATTAAATATTATTTTACCCTTGTTTATTATTGGATATTTTGAAAAAGTGGCAATTCCGAAATGATCACGCTTTTTTGCAATTGCAGTAAATTCCACATGATAGTATTTTGTATTTAAGGTAGCAGATACCGTATCGATATTAAAATATTCTACCTCTTCGCTGTTATTATAAAATTCCTGCAGACATAACACATCCGGATTTATTTCCTGCAATTGATTTAATATTAATTGCCGCGACTGTTTGTTTTTACTCCAATTATACAAATCAAATAACATGCTGTTGTATGATGTAATTTTAATATCACTGTTAGAGCCCGAATTACTGAACGTAAACTGAACGTACCTTCGGATCGTAAAAAAACAAAGCAAAACAATAATTAAAGAAATCAATGCTTCGCGTCTAAACTGAGTCAGCCAATAAATAACAAACAAGAGGTTTACTAATATGAGGTAAGGAAATCCTAAACCAAAAAAAGCAACTAACCAGAATAAATGCGGGGAAATATATTTGGCACTTACCGAAATTAATAAAGAAACTACAAGAACGTAATTTATCCATAATAATATTCTGTTAAGCAAAGAAAGTTGACGTGATTGGCGGACCTTTACCATCTGCCTTAATTCCGAAGCGGATATGTTTTTGAAAATGGAGATTTTAAACTTTTTGTTTAAGGGCTTCTTCTACAAAAGCAAAAGTCGAAAGAATTTCTGCTTTGCCATCGATTACAGCCACATCATGTTCAAAATGCGCACTGGGTAAACCGTCAGCCGTAACAATAGTCCAGCCGTCGTTTAATTGTTTTACATGTTTCTTTCCTAAATTTATCATAGGTTCAATAGCCAATACCATTCCGTCTTTTAACTTCGGACCATCACCCCTTTTTCCGTAATTAGGAACTTCAGGATCTTCATGCAAACTTTTTCCCAAACCATGTCCCACTAATTCACGCACAACACCATAGCCGTGTTTTTCGGCGTGTTGCTGAACAGCATAACTGATATCACCAATGCGGTTTCCCGCAATACATTGCTCAATACCTTTATACAAACATTCCTTTGTAACCTGCAATAATTTTTCGAGCTCTGGTTTTACAACACCAACTGCAAAAGAATAAGCATGATCACCATAAAAACCATTTTTCTTTACGCCGCAATCCACCGAAATAATATCACCTTCCGATAATGGTTTATCTGCCGGGATTCCATGAACCACTGCTTCATTGATTGAAATGCATAAAGTAGCAGGAAAACCTCTGTAACCTTTAAAGGCAGGGACGCCACCATTATCGCGGATATATTCTTCAGCAATTTTATCGAGAAATTTTGGGGTAACACCGGGGCGGACTTCCTTAGCAATAATACCAAGCGTACGCGAAACCATTAAAGCGGATTCGCGCATCAATTCAATTTCTTCCCTTGTTTTAATATAAATCATTACCTGCCTAAAAACCGTTTAAAAAAACTCTTTTCTTCTTTTGTATAATTATTATGCGCATCCGGATTGACCACATTATGAAAAAAATTCCCCCCGTCAGGATGCAGCATTTGCCAGGTATCACTCCAGCCTCTGAACCCACCAACATTTCTGTCATCAATAAAAATATCTGCGTTTACCTTACGTGAAATTTTATCTGAGAATTCTTCCTCCGGATAATTTTTATTCACTGCGTAAAACTCAACTCCATTCATTCTGCAATATTCAACAGCTTCATCTAATAAATCGCCGCTTCTGAAAGTCCACAAAATAAGTTTATGTCCGCGCGACTGCAATTCCTTTAAGGTAGCAAAAGCGAATAGCATTTCCTTTCCGATCTGAGGATAAGCATGCGTTACAATTGTTCCGTCGAAATCAACAGCTATAACCTTACTGACTGTGCTTACAAATTTATCTCCTGCCATACTATAAGTTTTTAGCTGATACTACTTTTAAATCTTTATCCAATTCATAAATACGCGGAACTCCAGTCCCAATCTCAAATTCCAGAATCTGTGCGGGGGTCATTTTTTCGAGATACATGATCAAAGCACGTAAACTATTTCCATGCGCTGCTATCACAACATTTTTTCCAGCTTTTAATTTAGGAACAATTTCATTTTCGAAATATGGAAGAACACGCGCTGCAGTATCTTTAAGACTTTCGCCCTTTGGTGGCGGAACATCGTAACTTCTGCGCCATATTTTAACCTGTTCATCGCCGTATTTTGCGGCTGTTTCTGCTTTATTCAATCCCTGCAAATCGCCATACATCCGCTCGTTTAATGCTTTATTATAAATCGGCGTTAAAGGTTTATGGCCGGCTGCTTCCAAAGAAATTTTTAAGGTGTCCTGTGCGCGTTTCAAATCTGAAGCGTAAGCATAATCAAAAGTATAATCTTTCAATTTTACACCGGCTGCTTTTGCTTCTTCAATACCTTTTGGCGTTAATTCAACATCCACCCAACCGGTAAATTTATTTTCTAAGTTCCAAACGCTTTGACCGTGACGAAAAATAATTAAAGTAGCCATAAAATGTTTCAATATTCAATTTAAAAATTTAAGGTTTCCACCCCTAAATGACAGGTATAAATTTAAGAAGAATTTGGCTATTCTTAATGCCCTGAATAGTAGTAAAGTATGTAATTTTTACGCCAGCTTTGGTTCGCCAGAGCGTTGTATTTCTCAAGTACCGGACGGCTATCTTTATTTATGAGATTTGTACCTTTTACTTCAGGTTTTACTTCAAACTGTTTTAAGCTTTGCTCCATTAAGCCTGCAAAAATCACAAGATTTCTTTCATCTTCTTTTCCGGATACCGCTGCCAGTTTGTAATTGAAACCCGACTGCTTTAAAGTATTCAGTAAAATAGAGGTGCCAATGCCTCTTTCCCCTTCCACATAACCATGCCAGTTAATAATAACTTGTCCGTCGTAATCTAAAATCTTTTTTATTTTTTCGAGACTCTCAGTCGTCAACACATGCGAAGGTTGTTCTTCCGCTTTAAAAACATCAATCAGTATAAGAGAATACTTTTCGTTTGAAATATTTATATAATGACGCGCGTCATCACAAGAAGCAATTACCTTTTTATCCAAATCAAAATATTTGTCGGCGATTTCAAGAATGCGCTTATCCAATTCAACACCAACAACCGTGTAACCCTTTTTTACGAGTAGATTTGAAGTTAATCCTCCTCCCAAACCTAGAACTAATGCGTTTTGCTGATTTACGTTTACAATATTAGAATCCAGGATAGTAACATATTGCGAAACTGATTTTTTTGTCTGTAAATCCATTTCACTTTGAACAACATTATTTACTAAAAGTTTTCTGATAACAATACCATTCAATGAATCTTCTATCACATTCAATTTCCCCAACATCCCATCCTTTTCATAAATACAATTCTTAAGCGGGGTTTTATTAGTAAAACCAAGAATAATCAGAATCAATAAAAATACAAGCGTTTTAAACGGACTTTTTTTTTGAAGCATTAACAACAAGGAAAGCAACAACAAAGATCCAAACACGATTAAGGTCGTACTTATCCCAAATTCAGGTATAAAACAAAAGCCGCATAGAAAAGTAGATATAATTCCTCCAACGGTAGAAATAGAATAAACCAAACCGCTAACTCTACCCGATTCATTTCCGTTTTCTGTTTGTATAGAAATAATAATTGGTGAAGCGGCTCCCATTAAAAACATAGGAAATACCAAAAGTAATGTACTCGATAAAACAACTGCGGTGAGAAGAGAAAATCCCATAGCCATTGGTCCAAATAAATTCGTTATCATCGGCATGAAGCCCATGTAAACTGCAGAAATAGCTAAAATTAATCTGAGTATTTGAATCCTGTTTTCTTTCAGACTCAATCTTCCTCCAAAAAAATAGCCGGCTGCTAAACTTCCAAGTGTTATAGCTATAACTGAAGCCCACACGTATAAACTACTCCCGAAATAAGGTGAAATTAATTTGGAACCACACAGCTCAGTTGCCATTACGGCTGCTCCTTCAAAAAAACTGATAATGTATATTGAATTACTTTTTTTCACGTTCACATTTTTGAAACACGTGAACGCAATAAATGGTCAACTAAAACTAAAGCTGCCATGTTTTCTACAATAGGAACCGCGCGTGGCAATACACAAGGGTCGTGCCGGCCTTTTGCTTCTAAATCTACTTCTTTACCTTTTGTATTTACACTTTTTTGTTTTTGCATAACAGTAGCCACCGGCTTGAAGGCTACATTAAAATAAATATCTTCTCCGTTACTGATACCGCCCTGAACACCGCCACTATTATTTGTTTTTGTGCTTATTTTTTTTCCTCCCTCAAATATATCGTTGAGCTTAGAACCATTATGATTCACCGCTTCAAATCCGGCGCCGTATTCAAAACCTTTGACAGCATTAATACTTAACATCGCTTTTCCAAGATCAGCATGTAGTTTATCGAATACAGGCTCACCTAATCCAACAGGCGTTCCTTTTATTACACAACTGATAATTCCTCCGACTGTATCGCCTGCTTTCCTTGTTTTCTCAATTAAGGCAATCATTTTATCTGCCGTTTTTTTATCCGGACAACGGATAATATTAGAATCAGTTTTTGATAAATCCAGTTTTGTATAAGGAATATTCAGTTTCACATCTTTCACGCAACTGACATAGGCCTGAACCGAGATCTTATTTTGCTTTAAAATTACTTTAGCAATGGCACCTCCAACAATCCGACAAGCAGTTTCTCTGGCGGATGACCTTCCGCCACCCTTATAATCTCTTATGCCATACTTAGCTTCATAAGTAAAATCTGCATGGCTCGGACGGAAAACATCTTTTAAATGTTCGTAATCCTTCCCTTTTTGATTTTCGTTAGCAATAATAAAACCAATTGGTGTTCCGGTTGTTTTTCCATCAAAAATGCCTGATAAAAAATGCACCTTATCACTTTCTTTCCTCTGGGTTGTTATATGTGATTGTCCAGGCTTACGACGGTTCATTTCGTTTTGAATGAACTTCATATCCAGTTTCAATCCGGCCGGACAACCATCAATAATGCCACCGATAGCCTCGCCATGACTCTCGCCAAAAGTGGCCAGTTTAAATACTTGTCCGAGTGAATTACCT
>JAHEYE010000217.1 GCA_023251695.1 Sphingobacteriaceae bacterium
AAATAACAAGGTTTACAGGGCTTTTGCAGAGTCGTTAAACATTAAAACTGATGCAATCGATCATTATTCAAAGATTCCATTTTTACCTATAGAGTTCTTTAAAACGCGGGATGTTATTTGTAACGTAAAAAGGGATGATTTTATTGTGTTTACCAGCAGTACCACCACCGGACAAGAGCCATCCAGGCATATAGTGGGTGATATTGGTCTGTACGAACGAAGCTTTATTAAAGGATTTGAAAGGGTTTACGGAAAGCCATCTGATTACGTTATTTTAGCCCTTTTACCTTCTTATCTGGAGAGGAAGGGCTCTTCTCTGGTTTATATGTGTGATAAGCTAATAAAGCTGTCAGGTAAAGCGGAAAGCGGATTTTTTCTTAGTAATTATGATAAGTTGGTTTTAGTGCTAGATGAGTTGAAACGAAGCAATTCCAAAACCTTACTTATTGGGGTAACTTACGCTTTGTTGGATTTGGCAGAATTAGGCGTAAAGTTGAATGAGGATTTTATTGTCATGGAAACCGGGGGTATGAAAGGCAGGAGGGAGGAGTTATTGAAAGAAGAATTACATGATATTCTAAAACAAAAACTGGGTGTTTCAAAAATTCACAGTGAATATGGAATGACAGAGCTATTCTCACAATGTTACTCAAATGGAGATGGGTTTTTTACTGCTCCTCCATGGATGAAAATATTGATTCGGGATACGGAAGACCCTTTAACGTTTATTGGAGAAAACAAAACCGGTGGTATTAATGTTATTGATTTGGCGAACGTAAATTCCTGTTCATTTATTGCTACGCAGGATTTGGGTAGGATGAAGAGTGACGGTGAATTTGAATTAATGGGGCGATTTGATAATAGCGATATAAGGGGCTGTAATTTAATGGTTGGATAAATGGAAAAAGATTTTTTCGATTCGGTTTATAAGGTAGTGCGTTTAATTCCTAAAGGGCGGGTGACGAGTTACGGCGCTATTGCAAAATACCTGGGTGCCGCAGGTTCTTCACGCATTGTTGGTTACGCCATGAATGCGGCACATTCTCAAAAACCAAAAGTTCCGGCACACAGGGTTGTAAACCGAAACGGCGAATTAACAGGTAAACATCATTTTGCTACTCCATTTCTTATGCAGGAATTGCTTGAGAAAGAAAAAATAAAAGTGAAGAATGATAAGATTGTTGATTTCAAAAAATTATACTGGGATCCTTCGGAGAATCTGAAACTTTAAGCGTTTACTCTTTTACAAGTACTTTGCTAACGTTTACATCAGAATTCATCATTCTGATAGAGTAGGTTCCTTTAGCAAGTCCGCTGATATCAAGCGTGTGTGTGATATTTTCAATATCATTAATCAACTCTTTCTCCATTACTTTTCTTCCGAGGTTATCGTAAACAACAACCTGTAAAACAGTGCCCGTTAAAGCATCAGGAATCATCAGCTTAACTTCAGACCCGGCTGGATTAGGAAATACCTCAAAGCCTAAATTTTTATTATTTGTATAAACCGAGATTGTTTTTTCTAATACCGGTTCTGGATTTCCTAAATCAAATTGCTTCAGGCGGTAATAAACCACGCGGTTATTTTTTACATTTTTGTCGGAGGCTGTATAATATTGCTCGATATTGCTGTCTCCGCTTGCATCTACTTTGGCCACAAATTCAAAATTTTGCAAGTCGTAACTTCTTTCAATTAAAAAATAATCTGAATTGTGCTCAGTTGATGTTATCCATGCTAATTCAGAAATATTATTGCTTATATGGCCTTCATAGGAGACTAAGCCAACAGGCAAAACAGGACATAAAGTGGAGGTCCCGACCACCACCCGGATATCTTCAGCCTCACCAAAACTATAAAGATTGGTTGGCTTAATAGTTATACCTGTAGTTGCATAAGCACATCTCACACGCATGCGGTAAGTACCAGCTGCCTGAGCGCCAGGAACGGTGAAGTTTTCAGAAGCCCATGTAGCAGCTAACGGAACACCAGGAGTACCACAAACCCTCTCGCCAACATCATTTAAGGTACCATTCTGATTCCAATCAATAAACACGGCGAAACCCTGATCATAAATAATTCCTGACCGGAAATTACAAGTTACCACCTGCCCTGCTGTAACCCGGAGAAAAGCCGGACATGCCACAAAATAATAATTAGAGGAAGTACTGGCAATAACCTGTGTATTGCAACCCGTGTTGTTATTAGTCACATTTCCTGCCGCACCTGTGGTGTTAAAGCTGTCAATAAAATCATTAATTGAATTTCCGGCAGTATTTGAAGGATTCGGCTGGTTACAAGGAACGTTAGTGTACATAACATTAAAATAGGGTGCAGGACCCAATCCCGGTTGCGAAAAAAGGTTAAAGGATGCGCTTAGGCAAATTAAAGCACTAACTATTTTAGTTTGAAATTTCATTCTAATAATTAATTTACTTTATAAATAAGTTTATCTATTGGTCTTAATACCATAACGTCTTTTAATCCCGGGAACTTAACAATAACTTCTGTTGAAGGCATTCGCTCCATTTCAAAACGGGGAACATAAATCATTCCTTCATTCATTGCTTCACCCTGAGGAAAATAATCGCGCATGATGTAAAATGACTCGCTGTAATACCACATCTCTTTTAAATACAAATCAGGGTTGTTATTTTTCCATTGGATAAATCCACCCTGATCATTCGAATGATTGAACTGAACGTACTTTTCAAAAATCTTTACCTTATTTGAATCCAGCACAATTTCATTATTGCTGCTTGAGTTAGAAAGCGAATTGCTTTGAGAAAAAGCAGAGATAAAAGAAAAACACAGCAAAGAAAATAAGACTAATTTAAATGGGGTTTTCATTCTGCAAGAATTTATTACATAAACATAATACATTAATGACAAAAAAGGCAAAGTTTTTAATAGACCAAACATACATTTCACCCGTTTAAATGAGTGTTTCGCCCAATAAGTGATTTTTTGGTAGATAATGGGAGGCTTGGTTTAAAGCTTTAAAATGACTGCTTTACGAATAAAAGGTCCTTAAAAAGGAACAAAAGTTAAACCCAACATAAGGTTAAACCTTTGCGTTGGATATTTTTCCCAACGCATATAACGCATGTTTGCGATGTTATTGAAGTTAATAAAAAAGCTAAGCATTTTACTGTAACGGTATTCAGCACCCAGATTACAATCCACTAGTCCTTTTAAAAGAAGTGGTTTATAAGTTATACTATTTCCAGTTTCTACATCTTTAGTTAATGCCCACTGACTACCAATCGCAAAAATATCTGCTTTAATTATGATTTTACTTTTCAGATTATAAAGTCCTGATAAAGTAAGATCATAATTCGGTTTGTGAAAAGGTTTAGTATAGGTAGCTATGCTTAGAGAATCTGTACCATTAAGTGAGTAGGAATAATAATTTCCTTTCGCAATAAAATGGATTTTTTCTTTGTACTGGTATTTAACCGAACCGCTAACGGTGAGCAAACCAACATTTACATAAGCTACTTTAAATTTATTATCTAAACTGTTTTTATCCGTTGCATAATCAATCAGGAAGAAATGCATATTGTCATACATACCCCATTTAACACCCGCATCGTAGCTTGTAGATGAACTTAAATTACCGCGTAATCCTGCAAATACATTGAACTTATTATGTGTATTCACTAATTGAACATCAGGCCGGATAAATGGATTTTCATTTGATAAACTTCTGTAAGAATTTTTAATTAATCCTCCGGAAACTCCCGCATAAGGAATGATGATGTTTTCATAAACATTAAAGTGAGCATTTATTTGCGGATAAAAATAAAATTTGGTTTGTGGCCCGAATGCATCCAGTGTAGCATTTACGCCTAAATCTGCATGCCACTTTTTTCCATTGGCCTCAAAATAAGGATTTACTGAGAAAATAAAATCACCAATCGTATCAGCAGGCTGTTTATGATTATAGTAATCGGCTAAAAAATTAACATGAAAACTTTCTTTGTTAATATATGTACTTAAACCTGTTTTTAATTTTACGTTATTCTCATTCGCATAATAAAGATCTGTAAGATTGTAATATGATAACTGAACGATGTGATTGATTTTGCTGCTGTCGGTATAATGACTCTGTAATCTTACCGTTGGTTCAAATAACTGAAAGCGTTGTTTGGTAAAATCCTTATCGCTGATTTTATTGATGGTATCAAAACCATAATAGTGCATCACATTCCGTTTGTAATTAAAGTCCCCACACAGGGTATGTTTTTTATAAAATTTCTTCCCGAATAATTCTGCTTCATTATCGCTGAATCCGCTGTAACCGACATCCTGTAATTGCGACATGGAAGAGAAATGTTTGTAATGCACACCATAAGCCATATCGCGGGAACGGGTGCTGTTTGCCCAAACTTCAGCGTAGGGCATGTTGTAAATCGGACCATAACCAACTTTAATTAATGAATGATAAAGTTTAGTTAAAGGTTCATTCTGCATTTTAGCTGCATTAATAGGCGTTACCTCGTATTTCGGGAACATTGGTCTTGAAGTAATCGCATAATTTGCATTGGTGATGCGATGAACTGTATCACGTATTTCAGGTAATTCAGTAAACTTTACGGCATCTTTTATAGTTGGCTGGAATTCGCTCTCGGCCTGGAAATTGATGTCGTTCATATTTGTTTGCGAACGCACCATCGTCATACTGCTGAAAAACAGAATCAAAATAAGGCTAAAATATATTTGTGCTCTGTTCATTTTAATTTGGTATTGTATTTACAGGTTGTGTTTTAATGCTATCAGCCGGAACTGTTGTTGCAGGCTGAGTAAATAATTTATTATCGCCACCGCTTGTATTAAACTCAACTTTCATTTCGGTAGTTTTCGCTTGTTCTGCTTTTAAGGCCTCGGCTTTTGCGGCTTCCATTTGTTTGATCAGGCCTAATCTGGCATTTACTTCATCAATGTATTCTTGTTTTGGTTTTCCATCTAAAATGGTTTGTAAAATCACTTTAGCGTCTTCAATATCTTTCCTGCCAACGTAACAATCCGCTATCAGTAACATGCCTTTGGTGTTCCAGTCGTCGTTGGTGTATGGGAAACTGATGAGGTTATTAATTGTTTTCTCTGCTTCTTTATAATCCTGCTTATTAAAATAAATTTTTCCGATGTGGTAATAAGCTTCGGCACCGCTGGCGTTTTTAGATGATTTGGCAATAGCCTTAAATTCTGTCAGGGCATCATCGTAACGCTGAGT
Source organism: Sphingobacteriaceae bacterium (assembly GCA_023251695.1). Classification (GTDB taxonomy): domain Bacteria; phylum Bacteroidota; class Bacteroidia; order B-17B0; family Aurantibacillaceae; genus JAHEYG01. Next base: position 5,235 of record JAHEYE010000217.1, read on the forward strand.
TTCAAACAGCGACTTCGCTTTTATGTATTTACTTTCGCTGGCTTGCTGTGGATTTAATTTTTCCGTTCCTAATACTTTATTGCTTTCAGTTAAAGCAGTTTCAAATTGATTTAAATAAAAGGCGCAGCGCATAGCACCCACCTTAGCTGTTAATTTATTGGCCGGTGTTTCTGAAACCTCCTGCATTTGCAAATAAAGCGGCAAAGCTTCACTGTATTTTTTATCCTTATATAATAAGTAAGACGCTTTATTCAACGAGGTTTCGGTATAAATACTGCGGGATTTGGAAATTACAAATTGATAAGCGGGAAGAGCTTTTTCAAACATTGCTTTGCTATAAGCGCATTCGCCATAACAAAACTGAACTTCATTTATGTATTTACCATCAGGGAATTTTGAAATATAGCTTTCAAATTTAGGAAGCGCTTCGTCGCAATTGGTTTTATTATAATAAGCTTCTTTACCAGACTCATAAAGGGCTTTTTCAACCTGATCAATGGAAAGTGGATTCCCAATAGAGGCAAAATATTTTTCCATTTCATCAATTTGCCCCTTGGTTTTAAAAATTATTTTTATTTGTTCTAAAATATTAATTACAGTTTCATCGCTCTTAGGATTGTTTTTTACAAACTTGTCAAAATATTCAAAGGCTTTTTCATCTTTTTTATCTTTAAAATAAATATTACCTAATCCGGCGTTAGAATTATTTACAAAAGAAGATTTAGGAAAATTATTTAATATTTTTTCGTAATAAACTATAGCGTTTTGATCTTCTTTTA
>JAHEYE010000218.1 GCA_023251695.1 Sphingobacteriaceae bacterium
AAAAAAAATAATTACGGTATTAATTACAGGTATGTTCTTATCGCCTTGTCTTGAAATTGAAGGTTATTTTATTTTAGCAGGTGAAGCAGGAATAAAATATATTTTTCTTATCAGTGTACTTTATATTTTTATTTCTGTTGCAGGAATTGTGATTTGGTTAGCTTTTGCTAAAGAATTACTCAAGAAAATAAATGCCCACAAAATAGAACATAATGCCGGTTTAATTTCGGGATTAGTTCTTATCCTGACGGGGATTCTTAATTTCTTTTTACATTAAATGAATAACGGCTGTCATGGTGAGCTAGACGAACCATCTGGATTAGTTCTTATCCTGACGGGGATTCTTAATTTCTTTTTACATTAAAGAAGTTCTCGCAAAGACGCAGAGACGCAAAAAATTAAACCACCTTCATTGTCCAACGGAATTTATCTTCCGTACGGCACTTGCGGATGTCGCGTAAAGCCTGATCAATTTTAGGAGAAAACTTACGTTGCTCAACAGGAGGCAATTCATAGTCTTTACCTTCATAACCAATGGTCACAATTTGTGCAATGGTTGCGGCGGTACCAACACCAAAAGCTTCTTGTAATTTACCGTTTTTATGAGCATCGAAAATTTCTTTAATGGAAACTTTTCTTTCTTCAACCAACATGCCCCAATCGCGGGCCAAACGTAAAACACTATCACGCGTTACGCCTGCTAAAATTGTATCGCTTGTTGCCGGTGTAATTAAAATATTATCCACCACAAACATTAAATTCATGGTTCCTGACTCTTCGAAAAAAGAATGGGTCTTTGCATCCGTCCAGATCACCTGCTGATAGCCTTTTTGTTGTGCTAATTTTGTTGGGAACAAACTCCTTCCATAATTGCCTGCACATTTTGTGAAACCTACTCCACCCTCTACTGCCCTGAAATAATTAGTCTCTACCATTACTTTAATAGGTTCAGAATAATATTTTCCGGCCGGACAGGTAATGATAACGAATTTATAAGTATCGCTGGCTTTAACACCAATCGCCTCATCTGTTGCAATCATAAACGGACGAATATATAAACTTCCTGATTCCGAATTCGGGATCCATTCTTTATCCAGTTTAATTAATTCCAACAATCCGCCCATGAATAATTCTTCCGGGATTTCCGGCATCGCCATGCGGACTGCAGAAATATTTAATCGTTTGAAATTATCAAGCGGCCTGAATAAAGCAATTTCACCCTTCTCATTTTTATAGGCTTTCATACCTTCAAAAATAGCTTGTCCGTAATGCAAAGCGGAAAGGGCAAGACTCATTGGAATATCCCTGTAAGGAGAAATACTTCCTTTTTGCCATTTCCCGTCTGCATATTCAACAACGAACATATGATCAGAAAAAACTTTTCCGAAAGGAACATTATTTACATCCTGTTCCTTAACTCTGCTTTTAGTTGTTTTGTCAATTGCAATATCTATTGTGCCTGTCATAACAAATGAATTTGTTCATCCAATTAACAACATTTTTTTGAATTATACAAATAAAAATAAAAAAACGTAAAACCTCTGGAATGCCCTAAAACAGGGGCTTTCAGGACTTTAATTGCGAAAGATTTAGTCTTTAAGGCGGCCCAATTCCTTTTGAATGTATTTCTCGCTCGGCAGACTCGAATGTTGTATTTTTCTGGCGTAATTAATACTATCGGTAATCTCCTTGTTTTTAGCTTCAATGATTATTTTTTGTCTTTTAGTGAGTTTAAATCGTGAGTAAATAAGGCTCAACGCAACAACAGTTAAAATCAAAATGAAAATCAAAAAATAGCTTTGCTGTTTTTTTTCAGAAATTTTAGCATCCTTTAACTTAATTTCCTCACCTGATTTTATACTGTCAGCCAAATGTATTTTACTAAACTCAAATTGCATTTCCATTTTGGTGATGCTGCTGATTTTCTCCCTACTATTCGCCGAATCATTTACCATCGAATACAATTTGAAATACCTAAGCTCATTCTTATAATCTTTCATTTCATGGTAAATGCCATTTAGAATTGCATAACAATGCGATAAAGGACGCGAATAAATGTTCGTGTCGAGATAAGTGAGAGACATTTTCACATTTTCCAACGACCTTTTGAAGTCTTTCATATTCGAATACAGAGCCGCCATGCTTTTGTATCCGTCTGCTTTATCTGATAAATCACCCTTAATTAATTTAATATTTAGAGCCCTCTTATAATATACTTCGGCGCTATCAAATTGCTTTGCATCCATAAAAATCTGACCGAAATTATTAGATACGTAAGCTAAACTAAGACTGTCATTGGTTTTAGTCCAAATAGCTCTTGCCATCGAAAAATACGTTTTACCATATACAATATCATTTTTCGAACAGTAAACACTTCCCAGATTATTGTAAAGATTAGCGAGCTTGGCATTAAGGTGGATGTTTGATTGGGGAATTTTTTTACAATGACTTATCGCTGTTTTATAATAGGTAAGTGCTTTTTCATATTCGCCCATGTAAAAATAAGTATTTCCAATGTTTGTTGTTGCATTACATAATCCGGAATGGTATTGACCTTTCTCAAAAATAGTGATGGCTTTCATGAAAGATTCTATGGAATTAAAATTATTACCTGTTCCGAGAAACAAATTACCTTTCGACATCCAGGAGATTCCTTCCATTTGTTGATCGCCTGCCCTTTTACTTTTATTAATTAAAGTGTCGATGTAATAAAAATGAGCTTGTACTCCTTTTACATTCGAAAAACTATCAACAATAGCCAAATGCCTGTTCTGCATATTATCAAAAACCTTAAGGTTCATGACCGAATTAGCAAGGGCGTCAATACTAGGTTTTTGGGCAGAAAAGCTTGAAGCAATAAGTAAGCTCAGGACTGTTAAATATGTGCTTTTTTTAATCAAATAAACATCAAACAATTAGAAAACTAATATAGGCAATTATTTTAGTTTTTAACATTGGTAATTTTAATCCCTCTATACCATAAATTTAAGGTATGGAGAATAACGAAACCATCAGCAAAGCGACCTTTAACCCGAAAGTAAAGACCTATATTTTTCTTGTAGTCCTTTTTTACCTGATAGTAAGTTTTATCGGCTGGATCATCATTCCGTTTTGGATATTTGGCTTGGGACAATGGTTGAGCAATAAGTTTTTTCATACACTTTCCTGCGAATTGACCGCGAAGCAATTAAAATTTTCTAAGGGACTGATTCTTCATATCGAAAAAACAATACCTCTCGAAAATATCCAGGACCTTTCCTTTATTGGCGGACCATTATTACGTTGGTTCGGATTAACTTTAATACGTGTTGAAACAGCAGGCGGCGGAGGTGCGCATGGAACCAACATGATGAGTATTCCCGGGATTAATGATGCCGAAAATTTTAAAATGGCAATTTTAAGTCAGCGTGAAAAAGTAATTAAGGAAAAAAGCATGGGCTACTCCGTTCCTGCAACAAATAACACAAGTGATAAAATTTTGTTGGACATAAAAAATGAATTATCTGAAATAAAACAAATTTTAAAAAACAAACAATAACTTTCCGAACTCTAAACTCCCAACTAAACCATGTTCCTAATATTCGATACCGAAACTACAGGCTTACCCGGCAATTACAACGCGCCGCTTACCGATTTTGATAACTGGCCGAGAATGGTTCAGATTGCCTGGCAATTGCACGATGCGAATGGTGCCCTACTGCATTTTGATTCTATCATTATCAAACCCGAAGGCTATACCATTCCTTTTAATGCAGAAAAAATTCACGGTATCTCAACTAAACGCGCCTTGGAAGAAGGAAGAAATTTGAAAACTGTGTTAGCTGAGTTTATTGAAATTGTAAATAAATGCCGGTATTTATGCGGACATAATATTGAATTCGATATCAACATCATTGGTGCCGAATTTTTACGTGTAGGTTTACCGAATGTGTTTGAAGGAAAAACTTCAATTGACACCAAGAGTGATGAAACTACGGCATTCTGCGCTATCCCCGGTGGAAAAGGCGGTAAATTTAAATGGCCTACTCTGACAGAACTTTATACCAAATTATTTAACGAAAGCTTTGCTGAAGCACACAACGCAGCATTCGACGTTCAAGCCACAACCAAAGCATTTTTCGAAATAATTAAACGCGGTATCATTAAGGTAAATGAAGTCAGCGATGTTGCAAAAGTTAAATATCAATCACCTGATCTGTCTGAACTTTTAAGCAACGAATTAAAATTAAAAGAACAAAAAATAAAAACAGAAGCACCAATCACTAACCACTCAACTCTAAGCACTAGTCACTCCAATCTCAACTTTTCACACTTACACAATCACTCACAATATTCAGTTCTACAATGCACAAGTGAAGTTGTCGATTTAGTTAAAAAAGCAGCCCAATATAATATGTCCGGCGTAGCTTTAACCGATCATGGTAATATGTACGGGGCTTTTGCTTTCTGGCAGGCGGTTGACAAACACAACAAAGGAGTTAAAACCTTTAATGAAACATCGGTCGAAGGTGAAAAGAAAAAAGAATTAAAATGCATTATAGGTTGTGAACTTTATGTAAACAAAGATCATAAGGACAGAACCAAGCAGGATAATGGTTTTGCTATTCCTTTCCTCATCAAAACAAAAAAGGGCTACGAGAATTTATCAAAGTTAAGTTCAATTGGTTTTTGCGATGGATTTTATTACGTACCACGAATTGATAAGGATGTATTATTACAGTATAAAGAAGGATTAATTGTTACTACAGGTGGTTTAGGTGGTGAAATTCCTTCACTTATTTTAAATATTGGTGAACAACAGGCCGAGGAAGCTTTTGTTTGGTGGAAAGAACAATTTGGAGATGATTTTTATATTGAACTGAACCGGCATAACCTCCCGGATGAAAATCATGTGAACGAAGTTTTATTACGCTTTTCGGAAAAATACAAAGTAAAATACATTGCAGCCAATAACAATTATTATCTCGAGAAAAAAGGCTCCGATGCCCACGATATTTTATTATGCGTGAAAGACGGTGAATTAAAAGAAACGCCTATAGGTCGCGGCCGCGGTTTCCGTTACGGAATGCCGAACAACGAATTTTATTTCCGTTCGCCTGAAGAAATGACTGAATTATTCAGTGATTTACCTGAAGCTCTCGAAAACACAAATGAAATTGTAAACAAAATAGAATCCTACAAATTGGGTCGTGATGTGCTCCTGCCAAAATTCCAAATTCCTGAAGAGTTTAAAGATGCCCGTGATTTAGATCCCAAAGATGAAGGAAAAGGAAATCGTGGCGAAAATGCTTATCTGAAATATTTAACCTTTGAAGGAGCAAAAAAACGTTATCCTGATTTATCTCCTGAAATAAAGGAACGTCTCGATTTTGAATTAGACGTAATGGAACGCATGGGTTATCCGGGTTATTTCTTAATTGTTTCCGATTTTACAACCAAAGCCCGCGAAATGGGTGTTAGTGTTGGTCCGGGCCGCGGAAGTGCCGCCGGTTCTGCTGTTGCTTATTGTTTAGGTATTACAAATGTCGACCCAATTAAATACGATTTACTCTTTGAGCGTTTTTTAAATCCCGACCGTATCAGTATGCCCGATATTGATATTGACTTTGATGATGAAGGACGTGATAAAGTTATTGATTACGTAATTGAGAAATATGGTTTTAATCAAGTGGCTCAAATTATTACTTACGGAACCATGGGAGGAAAATCCGCTATCCGTGATACAGCCCGTGTTTTAAATTTACCATTGCCTGATGCCGATAAATTAGCGAAATCATTTCCTGATAGTTTAGAGGCGGAATTAAAATCCTTATTGAAACCGGGAGGTATTGACGAAAAATATTTAGAAAAAATTAAAGACCGCCGTGAGGTCATTGAACAATCTCATAATTTCAGGAAATTATCGGTGGGAAATACACCTGAAGCAAAAGTATTGCAACAGGCCTATGAGTTGGAAGGTTCCTTGCGTAACACAGGTATACACGCCTGTGGGG
>JAHEYE010000219.1 GCA_023251695.1 Sphingobacteriaceae bacterium
ATAATAGATTTGCTTTTCGAAACGTAGATAGAACTTCGGTGAACTTTCAGTCCCTCCATTTCTTCATAAACGTAATCTTTTCCTCTGTAGGCCTCCATAATTTCCATTTTCGGATAATTAGGCATGGCCGTTAAAATACTTACATCGACACCGCTTTTTTGTAAACGCAAGGCCAATTCGAATAAACGGTTTTGAGGCGCGCCAACCTCAGGCGGGAAATATTGGGTAAGTATGAGTAATTTAAGGTTCAAAGTTTAATACTTAAATGTTCTTCTGCTTTTTCAAGTAGCTCTAATTCCTTTATTGCTCCCGCATAATTTATGAATTCTATTTTATTCTGGATCAGGTAATCGATTACCCACATGTACCATTCGAGCCAGGTATTAAATGATTTGCTGAAATACCGGTCATGAAAATCAATGCCCACATATTTTAAATTATGCTTCTGCGCTTTTTCAATTTGTTTTTTAGTACGGTTTTTTGCTTCCTGTAAATTTGAACTTTGCCACTTTTTTCCGTTTTCAATTACCCAACCGTCCATAATCTGGAAAGGGAATTCCCACATCTCCCCCACTTTAAACGGATTTTCGAATGCATGAACCGTTGTATCAAATTTATATCCGGCCTTATTCAGGTAAATAAGAGTTTCCTGATGGGTTCTTACGTAATGCATGCGTATACCTTTAGATACCTGTCCACTTAATTTTTCAAATAAATCCTTTTCTTCTTTTATGACATCAATATCACTGAAATTTATTCCGTGGATATTTAAATCACAGCCCCTGTTTATAATCTGCTCCATCCAAACTGCAGCCAATTGATTCGAGTAACTTAAACCCACACCTTTCTTAACGCCAATAAAAAAAGTAGAAGGAACCTGCTTTACATTGTTAAACGTAATGAGCTCATCTACATTTTGCCATTTGTTTTTTAAAAAATCGGTCCAGCGCGCCACATATTCCCTGAACGAAATTTTCCCGAAAGCCAATTCCAAATTAGTTCGCACCATAAATTTAGGCACAATCAAATCACGCAGTAAATGTTCCGTTACTGTAATGTGGTCAATATCGTGGGAAATTATTGCTTTCACTATAATTTCTTTTTTAGTTTAAACAAAACTTTGAGCGGCAAAGAAGCTTTATAGGCTGCATAATATGGCAGAAGTGCTCCGCCAAAACCACGGAAATATTTTTCTACCTCCGGTATCATGCTTCCCTCAAAATCAAAAACCTTTAAGCCCAATTGCTTTGCATGCAATATACTTTGCCACATACAACTTACTCCGGCACCGTGATGTTTTAATTCAGCATCATAACCACCAAATAAATAATAAGCGCGTTGCGAATCATGAACACAGAAAGTAGCCGCTATAGGTTGCTTGTCACGGTAGGCCACGAAAGAGAAAGAGTTACTTGGGTTTGCAAATTGAAAAAGTATTTTGTCAAACAAATCCATGTTCTTTGTGATTTGGTTCCGCGAAAATGTTTTAAGGATGACTTCTTTCACCGTCTTCATGTCAAGCTCTTGTATTATTTCAAGGGCGTCGGACTTAGCTTTATTCAGACTTTTGCGCTTTTCTGAACTTAGGTTTGCCAGCAACAGATCTTCAGGCGTTGACAGATTAATGTGGTAAGTGTACTTTACGAGAACGTCCATGTTTTTCCAAGCGAATGGCTGCGTTTCAATATTTCCTTCAGGTAAAATAAAAACGGTGAGTTTAGAATTCAGCTTAACAAGAAATTCAGCAATTTCCTCAATTACATTTTTATTAAACGAATTAATATTAGAACTGTTCTCGGCACGGTTTTCAAAAAACAAACCGTTATTCGGGGCAAAGGGCGGAGTAATGTACATTTTGATTCCCATTTTTTTGAATGGATGCAAATAAAATGAACCGGTTAACTCGTTGTTGTCATTAAACAATCCGTAAACTTCAAGCCCCTGGTACATATTAAGCCACGGTATGGAATTAAAGACAGAAGGTTTCTGCTTCGCACACAACTTGACATACGCTTCGTTGTCTTTATTTATGTCAATTAACCGTACAGCCATTAAAATAATTGGCGCTTAATAAATTTTAAAATTATCTCGAATGGAAGTTTTGCTTTGTTGATGGTATAGTACGGTGTTAGTTCACCGCCAAACGAACGGAAATAGCGCTCCACTTCTTTTATCATCGAACCCTCAAAATCAAATACGGGTATCCCCAATGATTTTGCTTTTAATATGCTATTGTATATACAAATTGCTCCGGCGCCATGCTGACCCGAATCATTCGAATAACCGCCAAGTAAATAATAACAACAGTTGCTGTCGTAAAAACAAAATGTGGCCGCAATCACTTCATTATTTAAAGTGGCAGTAAAAGCAAAACTGTTTGCCCGTGAAGCAACCTTAAACAAAATACTATCAATATTTTCAATACTTACCTTTTCACCCTTTTGCTCAAAGGTTTTAAAAATCATTTTCTTTACAATAGCGTAATCGGTACATTCTTTAACCTCAACACCGTCTTTAACCGCTTTTTTTATGCTGTTCCGGTGTTCCGGAGAAAAACGTTTTTCAATTTCAGCCGCATCTGAATTTAAACTTAAACGGTAAGTGTAATTTGGTATGACTTTAAATTTATTCCAAAAAAATGGTTGGGTATCTTTTACAAAAGGCGGCAAGGCAATACTTATTACACCATAAGGCAAGGCCTGAATGAAATCGCAAATGAGTTCAATTACTTTTTTATTGAATGATAAACTATTTGCCTCATTCTGTGTCCTGTTCAAATAAACTAATCCGATATCGGGCATGTAGTGCGCCGTTTTAATAAAATTAAATCCGAATTTTTTCGAAATATTTAAATGAAAAGCCCCTATCATTTGTCCGTCATCTTCAAATATCCCATAAACATGAAGATGATCACCATGCACATTTTTTTTCCAACTGAAAGCATTAAAGGCAGGAGGCCCGCCAAAAAGCTTCATGTATTTCTCTTCATATTGATTATCTATCTCTTTAATCGTCATTAATCGAGGTGTGTTTTATAAATGTGGATCATTTTATCTAAACAAACATTAAAATCATACTTACGTAAAACATGTTGCCGCGCCTTAGCAGTAATTTCCTTTACATACGAAGGGTCGCCGATTATTTTTTCAACGGCATCTGCAATCTCGATAGCGTTGTGTTTTTTTACCACAATTCCATACTCGCCGTGTTCAACCACTTCTTTCAATCCTCCCACATCAGTAACTATGACTGGTGTTTCACAAGCCATCGCTTCAACCACCGCCACTCCGAAACTTTCACTGTCGTCGATAGAAACATTAAGAAAAATATCGAGCAAATTATGGTAATGACTTACTTCAGTAAAAGAAATCCGTCCGGTAATTTCAATAATGTCATCCAATTGGGCTTCCTTCACAATTCCGCGGTAATAATCGATTTTAGTACCCGGACCGATTAAGAAAAACTTTAACTTTTTATTTGTAATACGTTGTTTTAAAATTTTTGCAGCTTCAATAATATATTTTATGCCATACTTATCTTCAATAGCCTTAATGGTACCGATATAAATAGTGTCTTTATCTTTGCTAACGGCTTGTTTCGAAAACACTTTTGTATCAACACCAAACGGAGTTACCATAATATCCTTGTGCGTATACTTACGTGTTTCGTTACGCATGATGTCGCTCGTCGATAAAATCTCGTCTGCTTTTTTAAGATTATATTTCAAAAGTGATTTATGAAGACCTGAGGCGTTCGGGAATTTGTAAACATCTTCGCCCCAAACAGAAATGATGTAAGGATGAAAGCCCGACAAAGCTCCTATTAAACCGTAACTGGTCGCATAATGTGCATGAAGGATATCCGGCTTAAATTCACGAATAGTTTTTTTAAGATTGCTAACATATTGAATGTACTGCAATTTGGTACCTGCTTTTTTGGCGTTAACCGTAATATCCGTTTCGTGTAAAAGCACAATATTCTCAACGCCCTTAAACCAATTATAAGTTGATTTATTAAAACTGAATATCCCGATACTTATTCCGCGTGCAGCCAAACCTAGCGCCCACTTCTCGGTATGTTCTGAGTGTGAATCAGATAATAACAATACTTTTATTGGCATAGCAGAAGGGCGCGTTGTAAGACGTAAAATTACCCCCGATTTTTATTATATACAAGAATTCTTTTATTGCACAAAAGACATAAAAAAACCGCCTTATTTTAGTAAGGCGGTCCTTTTAAATAATACTATTTATTCAACAATCAGTTTTCTTGACATTTTCTGACCGTTCAACTCGAAATTCACAAAATAAATTCCTGATTTAAACTTCTGTGCATCGTTCACGGTTAAAGTATGACGGCCTGTAGTCATAGTTGTTGTTTTTTGTTGTTCAACTACTCTACCGATAACATCAATAACACTGTACGAAATTTCAGAATTATCATTCAATGTAAATTCAATTGTGGCAGAGCCTGAAGTTGGATTCGGATACACATTGAAGCCAATTGATTTAGTTAATTCATTTACACCCAACGTACCGTTAAAGTTGATGTCATCCAGGAAGAAATTGTTACCTGCACCTGCAGTAGAATTCTCTTGGAAATAGAAACGGATCTGAACATTTGGTTGTGTTTTGAACACGTTAAATGCAGGATGCGAGGTTAAAGTATATAACTTATACTGTGCTGATGATGTCGGGAAGAAAGGCGTAGTAGTAGTTCCGCCTGAACCTGAAGCCAAAGTACCCGGACTTGGCACATAAATATCACTCCAGCTGCCACCGCAATTGCTGCTTGCCTGAACTTTAAACACAGGAGCCCATGTTGTAGTTTTTAAAGCAAAAGCATACTTAAATGTGAAAGTTGCACCGGGATTGCCTGCGAAATCGTAAGATGGTGTTTGAAGGATATCTACCGCCGCTGCAGTGTTGGAAGCATTATTCATATAATATGAATTTGTTCCTGTTGCTGCTGCTGCAGTCGTATTCTGAACCCAGGTTACACCACCTGTGTTAATAATTGACCAGTTTGCAGGTAAACCCAGATTTTCAAAACTTTCCTGATAGGTAGCAGCGTAATTTGCAGTACCCGGTAATACGTTTACTGTACGCGTCATGGTTGATGAACCCGAAGCGTTGGATACCGTTAAGCTAACGGTTTGTATACCTGCTGTTGGAAACATAATTGCAGAAGAAGAGGCAGTAGGACTGGTAATTGATGCCCCACCTGTAGCTGCCCATGTTCTGGCTGTTACAGTTGCATTATAAGACACATCATTAAATGTAATGCTTCCGCCTGCACAAACTGTATAAACGTTGATTGTAATGCCATATGCGCCATAAAAATCTGCGATTGGTGAACATAAAGATGTTCCGTTCACATCCGTTTGAGTCGGACCAAGATTTGTAGTTGTCCATAGGTTATTTCTTCCGCTGGTGCCTGAAGCACATGCTGCACGCATTGCGTTAGTTTGACCTGTAGTAAACATTTTCGGACAAGAAGAATAATCCATAATATTTTCTACGTTTTCGGTCGCAGAACATCCGCTGCCTACTGAAGAGCTTGGGCAAATAGAGAAAAATCCTTTTGTGATAGGTGTATCTGAAATACCATCATCACCGCAAGAAACACCGGGGTTGTTAGTATTACCCCAAGTATGGGATAAGTTTAACCAGTGACCAATCTCGTGACTAAGTGAACGTGTATTGGTAATGTTATTGTTAACCCATGCAGAACGGATAACAAAAACGTCGGCCGGACTACCGGAAGCCCAAGTACCAGGCTTATAAGTATAACCCACAACACAACCACTTGCACATGAAGCACAAGTGTTTGAACTTGCACAAACCTGATTAACCACATAAACATTCAAATATTTTGTAGGGTTCCACATACCTGCTGCAGTTCCTGAATAAGCGTAATTAGGGGCTGCCTGATTCCAGTTAGTATTGGTATTATAATGGTGAACGATACCATTTGTACAGTTTCCTAAAGGA
>JAHEYE010000220.1 GCA_023251695.1 Sphingobacteriaceae bacterium
AGAAGCTGTTCGGTATAAGCTGTCTTGGGCGGCAGCTGCAATTGAATTGTTTTTTTCATAATTAAGGAGGGTATTATCCCTCAGTTAAATGAATTTATAATTATCCCTCAAAGGTAATTGAAAAAACGACCATCCGCGAATTTACTTTATCTACACTTTTAGCAAAAATATTTGGGTCTTTATAAAGTAAATTTTTAGTTCCTTGAATTAATTTTATTTCAAGCCCTAACTTAAAATACTTTAAGTAAAAATCTGTTCCTGCACCGGCCGAATAAAAATAATCATCACGTTTAATGCGTACAGCATCATCTAAGCGGTTCGCGCTGCTTCCAACACTTGCGGCCCTTTTATTGGAAGCTAAATCAAGAGAGTAACCTCCGCCGCCAATTACGTATGCGCTGAAATTTCCCAAGCGTTTAGACTGCAATTTTGCTTCCAGAGGAAAAATAAGGAAAGTAGATTCAACACTTTTTGTATAAATTTTAGTGCTGTCGTGTTTTGCATTTTCAAGAGTATATTCAAGTGAGCGTGATGCAAAACTAATGTTTGGGGTAAAACGGATTCTTAAATAATCGTGAAGACGAGCATCGCAAACAATTCCTAAAGCAAAACCCGGATCACCATTTGTGTAAACACTTCTCACGCGGTATTTAACGGAATCAATAAGGGTATCAGGAAAAGCACCATTGTTAACGGTATGCGCTCTGAAATCTGTATAATTACCTGCAATAACAAAACCAAAGTGCAATTCGTTTTTGTAAAAATTAGGAAGGTTAGTACCCAGGCCATCGCTTTGCTGACCATAGGTTTTGAAAGCAAGAAGAATAAGCGGAAATATAATTTTTAAACTTTTCAAACTATAGATATAACGCAGATTTTGGTAATTTATTACTTAGTCGTTAAGTTTTAAAACAGCCATAAAGGCACTTTGTGGAATTTCAACACTTCCTACCTGCTTCATTTTTTTCTTTCCTTCTTTTTGTTTCTCTAATAATTTGCGCTTACGGCTTATATCACCACCATAACATTTAGCGGTTACATCTTTACGGATGGCACGGATTGTTTCACGCGCGATAATTTTTGCCCCAATGGCTGCCTGAATAGGAATTTCGAATTGCTGGCGCGGTATCAGTTCTTTTAATTTTTCACAGATCTTTTTCCCGAACTCGTAGGCATTGCCTCTGTGAATTAAGGCAGACAAAGCATCCACGGGTTCGCTATTTAATAAAATATCCAGCTTCACTAAATCTGATTGTTTCATTCCAATTGGATGATAATCAAACGAAGCATAACCTTTAGAAATGGATTTTAATCTGTCAAAAAAATCAAACACCACTTCACCTAAAGGCATTTCAAAAACTAATTCAACTCTATCTGCAGTTAAATAATTTTGATTTACGATTTGCCCGCGTTTCTCAATACACAAACTCATTACCGGACCAATAAAATCTGATTTAGTAATAATATTTGCTTTTATGTATGGTTCGTTAATATAATCTATTACACTTGGATCAGGTAAATCGCTGGGGTTGTTAACGGTGATAACTTCTCCATTTGTTTTATAAGCAACATAACTTACGTTAGGCACGGTGGTGATTACAGTCATATTGAACTCACGCTCCAAACGTTCCTGAATAATTTCCATGTGCAGCATTCCTAAAAATCCGCAGCGGAATCCAAAACCTAAAGCCGCAGAGCTTTCCGGTTCCCATGTTAGGGACGCGTCATTCAATTGTAATTTTTCCATTGAATAACGTAACTCTTCAAAATCTTCAGTATCTACAGGATAAATCCCGGCGAATACCATTGGCTTCACATCTTCAAAACCTTTAATAGCTTCGGTACATGGATTCGCCATTGTTGTAATGGTATCACCAACTTTTACCTCACGTGCCTCTTTAATTCCTGAAATAATATATCCTACATCTCCGCTTTTTACAACATCGCGTGCTTCTTGTTTTAAACGTAACACCCCAATTTCATCAGCGTTATATTCCATACCTGTATTCACAAATTTTACTTTGTCGCCTTTTTTCAAGCTGCCATTATAAATTCTGAAATAGGCAATAATACCTCTGAACGAATTAAATACTGAATCAAAAATTAAAGCTTGAAGCGGAGCATTCTCATCACCTTTGGGAGCAGGAATTCTTTTTACAATCTCTTCCAACATTTCATGCACACCTTGTCCGGTTTTACCTGAGGCAGACAAAATTTCTTCGCGTTTGCAACCTAATAAATCAACAATCTGATCTTTTACTAATTCAGGTTCTGCGCTTGGCAAATCAATTTTATTTAAAACAGGAATGATAGTTAAATCATGCTCCAATGCTAAATATAAATTCGAAATAGTTTGTGCTTGTATGCCTTGTGCAGCGTCAACAATTAATAATGCGCCTTCGCAAGCTGCGATAGAACGTGACACTTCGTAGCTAAAATCAACGTGACCGGGAGTATCAATTAAATTGAGAGAATATTTTTCGCCATTTAATTCATAATCCATTTTAATGGCATGACTTTTAATAGTAATCCCGCGTTCTTTTTCGAGGTCCATATCATCCAAAACCTGAGCTTGCATATCGCGTTTGTTAATGGTATTGGTATATTCCAAAAGGCGGTCGGCAAGGGTGCTTTTTCCGTGGTCAATATGGGCAATAATGCAAAAGTTCCTGATGTTCTTCATAAATCGCTAATCCTCAAAAAAATAAGAGTGTAAATATACGAAAATAAGAGCGGAATATTCCGAATTTTTTGCAAATTTGTAACCTTTCCCGAAGGGATGCCGTTAGGTAAATCATAGGGAAACGGCAAAAATTCAATTATGAGCAGAGTAAAAATTAAAGCGGTTTTGGGCTTAACGCCTGAGAGTCAGGAAATCACTGTTAAGGGATGGGTGCGTACCTTCCGTAACAATCAGTTTATTGCTTTAAATGATGGCTCTACTAATAACAATTTACAGGTTGTTATAGAACTCGGTTTGCTTGATGATGCCAAATTAAAACGGATTACAACAGGTGCTGCAGTTTCTGCTACCGGAAAATTAATTCAGTCTTTAGGTAAAGGACAAACAGTTGAATTGGTAGCTAAAACAGTTGAAATTTTGGGCGACAGTGATCCGGAAAAATATCCAATTCAGCCAAAAAAACATAGTCTGGATTTTTTGCGTGAGAACGCGCATTTGCGTTTCCGTACCAATACATTCGGAGCGATATTCCGTGTTCGTCACTCTTTGGCTTATGCTGTACATAAATTTTTTAACGATAAAGGATTTGTTTATTTGCATACGCCAATTATTACTGCGAGTGATGCGGAAGGAGCGGGAGAAACTTTTGCAGTTACAAATTTTGATTTAAATAACATTCCGAAAAACGATAAAGGCGAGATTGATTTCAAGAAAGATTTTTTTGGTAAGAAAACTAACTTAACTGTTTCGGGTCAGTTGGAGGGAGAGTTGGGCGCGATGGCCTTAAGTGATATTTATACATTCGGACCAACGTTCAGAGCAGAAAACTCAAATACAGTAAGACATCTGGCTGAATTCTGGATGATAGAACCCGAGATGGCATTTTGTGATTTGAATGGCAATATGGATCTGGCTGAAGAATTATTGCATTATGTAATCAACTATGCCTTGGAGCATAACAAAGAAGATATTGATTTCTTAACGCAGCGTTTATTAGAAGAAGAAAAACAAAAGCCGCAAATCGAGAGAAGCGAAATGGATTTGTTGCAGAAACTACAGTTCTGTGTGAGTAATAAATTTGAGCGGGTTACTTATACGGAGGCTATTGAAATTTTAAAAGAGAGTAACCATAATAAGAAAAAGAAATTCCAGGTGCTGGTGAACGAGTGGGGTGTGGACCTGCAAAGCGAGCATGAGCGATATTTGGTGGAGAAACATTTTAAGAAACCGGTGATACTTATTGATTACCCCATGGCCATCAAAGCATTTTACATGCGTCAGAATGAGGACGGAAAAACTGTGCGCGCCATGGATATTTTGTTCCCGTATATTGGTGAAATGGTTGGTGGTTCTCAACGCGAGGAGCGTTTGGATAAACTAAGCCGCCGCATGGGAGAAATGAATGTTCCTGCACATGAATTGGAATGGTATTTGGACACCCGTCGTTTCGGTGCCTGCGAACACGCCGGATTTGGTTTAGGTTTTGAGCGTTTGGTTTTATTTGTAACGGGTATGACAAATATCCGCGATGTAATTCCTTTCCCGAGAACACCGAATAATTGTGAGTTTTAACTCTCTGCAATCTCTGCGTAAAACTTTGCGTTCCTCTGCGAGAACTATTGAGGATATTTTGTAACTTTATTTCTCGTGCAAGAAAATTTCCCTGAACATATTCAAACCCTTTTAAAAACTCTGGATGATGGTCCGGGTGTGTACCAGTACTACGATAAGGAGAATATGTTATTGTATGTTGGCAAGGCCAAGAATTTAAAAAAGCGTGTTACTTCTTATTTTACCAAAGAGCATGATAACGGGCGTCTCCGTTTACTCGTTAAAAAAATTAATGATATTAAAACCGTTAAGGTAAATACGGAGCTCGATGCTTTAATACTTGAAAATAATTTAATCAAAAATTTAAAACCGCGGTACAATGTGATGCTGCGCGATGATAAAACGTATCCGTGGATAATAATTAAGAACGAACGGTTTCCAAGAGTGTTTTATACCCGCAAACAAATTAAAGATGGGTCTGAATATTTCGGACCATACCCTTCGATAACAGTTATGCATGCCCTGCTAGATTTAATTCAGGAATTGTATAAATTACGAACTTGCAGTTTAGATTTGTCTCAACCAAATATTGCTAAGAAAAAATTCCGTGCTTGTCTGGAGTTTCATATTGGGAGATGCAAAGCTCCTTGCGAAGGCAAACAAAGTTTTGAGGAGTACGATGAAGACATGAAACAAATCCGTAAAATTATAAAAGGCGAATTTGCTTTTGCTTTGAAAGATATTAAAAAAGAAATGCAATCTCTCGCTACAAACTTGAAATATGAAAAAGCTGAAGAATTAAAAAACAAAATAGAGTTATTAGAAAAATATCAGAGTAAATCAACCATCGTTCATCCGAGTATTACTGATACAGATGTTTTTGCTGCGATTCACGAAGAGAATGTTTCTTATATAAGTTATTTCAAAATTTATAATGGCGCTATTGTTCAGGCTTTAGTTTTAGAATTAAAAAAGCAACTCGACGAGACAAAAGAAGAAATGTTGGTATTTGCCATGAATGAAATCCGTCAGCGCTTTAATTCACAAAGCAAAGAAATAATTACAGAAGAGGAACCTGAATTTAAATTTCCGGACACCAAATATTACATCCCAAAGATTGGTGACAAAAAGCAATTACTGGATTTATGTTTACGGAACGCCAAAGCACATAAGTTTGAAAGAGAAAAACAAGTTGCCTTAACCGATCCTGAACGGCATACCAATCGCATCATGCAGCAAATGATGAAAGATCTGCGAATGAAAGAAGAACCTCGGCGCATAGAGGGATTTGATAATTCGAACATACAAGGCGAATTTGCGGTAAGTGCCATGCCTGTTTTTATTGATGGCAAGCCGGCGAAAAAAGAGTACCGTCATTTTAATGTGAAGACAGTTGTTGGTGCAGACGATTTTGCAACCATGGAAGAAATTATTTTCCGTCGCTATTCCCGCGTTATCGAAGAAAAATTACCGATGCCTCAATTAATTGTGATTGATGGGGGAAAGGGTCAGTTGACAGCGGCAGTAGGCAGTCTGCAGAAGTTAGGTTTATATAGAAGCGTAACGATTATAGGTATTGCAAAACGTTTGGAAGAAATTTATTTCCCGGGGGATTCAATCCCTATCTATTTGGACAAACGGAGTGAAACCTTAAAAGTAATTCAGCACATCCGCGATGAGGCCCATCGTTTTGGGATTACACATCACAGAAATAAAAGAAGCAGGGAAACTTTTAAAACTGAACT
>JAHEYE010000221.1 GCA_023251695.1 Sphingobacteriaceae bacterium
TTCTTGTCCACTTGTTTTACTGCTACTAAACACAATAAAATCATCCCTTTTTACGTTACAAATAACATCCCGCGTTTTAAAGAACTCTATAGGTAAAAATGGAATCTTTGAATAATGATCGATTGCATCAGCTTTAATGTTTAAAGACTCCGCAAAAGCCTTGTAAACCTTGTTATTTTTGTACTGAAAATTGAAAACTGAAAGGGCCGAATTGTTAAAATCCCGGTCATTTGAAATACTGAAAATGGCATTGATCTCGTCGGCCTCCATAATTGCAAAATTATGCTTAATTTTATAGATAGAATATGATTATTAAAATTAAATACTTTATAGCAGCGGCAATAGCTTTTGGCTGTTTGTTTGCCTGCGTAAAAAAGAAGTCATTTTCACAAAGTCCTGAAATTGAGTTTAAGAGTTTTACCCCATACGGAACCAGTGATACCGCTGATCTGGTAATTGGTTTTTCTGACGGTGATGGAGATATTGGTAAAGAAAAAGAAGATAAGGCGAATAATCTGTTTATGACTTATTATTATTTCAATACCGATTCTAATCGCTTTACAGCTTTCTACAGTAGTTTAATTAACGATACTTTACGCTTACCTTATACCATCAGAAAACCGATTGATGATTATAATGGTAAACCTATCAGTGGAGAAGTAGCCGTTAAAATTAACGGATACAGGGCTTCAAAAACCCATAAACGTATTAAATACGTATTGTACATTTTAGATAACGGAAATCACCAAAGCAATCTTTTATCGACTCCCGAGCTTAATGTGCCTTAAGCGTTCTTCTTTATGAATTTTCTTAAAAAATACATTTGCGAATTAATCTTCGCAATTAATATTTTTTTCATTCCTTTCAACCACGATTTTAAAATCTGGTGGCAGCGTCCGGTTATTAACGATGCCATGGGTTATTATGTTTATTTGCCGGCCACTTTTATTCACCATTCGTTTAATTATGATTTTATTTATGAGCCCTGGAAAAAGCATTACCAATACGCGCACAATCACCCAAAAGGTGCTTTTGTTGTTTTCGCGCACGGAAAAGAATTAAACAAATACCCGCCGGGCGTTGCTTACTATCAAATGCCTTTTTTTCTGATGGCACATGCCTGGACCAAGATAACGGGTGGCGAAGCAGATGGTTATTCGGATACCTATATGTACTTCCTCTGTATTGGCGCTGTATTCTGGCAATTCATCTTCTTTAAAATACTGCAAAAGATTTTTATCTTTTATAACTTATCAAAAACCACATTTGCCATTTCTGCTCCGCTACTCAGCTTCGGAACAAATTTGTGGTTCTATACACAAATATTCGGCACCTATTCACACCTCTATACATTACTAAGTATCAGTTTATTTTTTTACGCGGGTTTAAAGTTTTTTGATAGCCAAACCGCTAATAAGACTAAATACTTTTCGTGGATGCTGGTTGGTTTTTCAATCGGCTTAATTACACGGAACATAAACATTATAGCTCTTTTACTTTTGCCATGTATGGGATTTCAAATAAAAAATTGTTTATCCTATTTCGCAGTCCTCAAAAACAAATCCGCATGGATAGGATTATTTCTATCGCTTGGTTTAATTTTTTCAATGTTCATTTTCTGGAAAATACAAACCGGACATTGGATGGTTGATTCATATCCGGATGAACATTTTAATTGGGCAAAGCCTGAACTCCTGAAAAATTTATTTTCTCCTCACAAAGGCTGGTTCTTTTATACACCTCTTGCACTCCTGGGACTGCTCGGATTATTTTATACCCCAAAGAAAACTGCATTAAATCTTTTATTGGTTCTTGCCCTTGTTGTTTATCTCACTTCATCCTGGTGGTGCTGGGATTATGGAACCGCGTTTTCGATGCGCGCTTATATTGATTGGTACCTGATTGTTTCGATAGGTCTTGGCTTTTTGTTTGAACGTTTGATTCATAAAAAGACATTACTCGTTGCCTTGCTTTCACTCTGTTTATTCCTAACGGCGATAAATCTTTTGCAGTCGGTGCAATTTATGCGTGGAATTATAAGTGGTAGCAGCCAGGGTATTGAATATACAATGAAGAATTTCTTCCGGCTTCGTCCTATTCTGGAATACCCCGTTTCAAAAAATGTGACTGAAGCAAGTAAACTGATATCAAATGATTTTAATGATGATAAGCAAAGGCCATATGCTGTTTGCAATCAGGAGAACCAGTTCTCAAAGGGTTTACAATTAAGTATGAGCGACTATTTAAAAGGAGAAAGTTACAATCACATAAGGTACGGAGCTACTATAGAGCTTAATGAACTTAACAATCAAATTCTTTTGTGTGTTTCGGTAACCGACCAAAAAGACAGTCTGCTTCTGTGGAAACAAACCGAAATCAACAGAACAGTATTAGCTAATAGACGAAAATCTGCCTCAGCCTTTACCACCCGGTTCAAAAATTGCTGTGTTTTTCTGGCAACCCAAGGGAAATACAGAATGTAAGATTGACGACCTGTATATTGAGTTTATAAAAGCTGGGATCGAATAACTATTTTTTTAGCACAGCAATCATCTTCTCAGCAAGTATTTTACTTATTCTGTAATTCGATTCGTGAGTCCAGCCCGCAATATGCGGACTCAAAACCACTTTATCGCTTTTGATTAAATACTGCATCGGCGCAGGTAACTTTGAGGTATCCAGATTTTCAAACGATATGGATTCGTACTCTAAAACATCGAGACAAGCTCCTAAAACTTTCCCTGACTCGACTGCATTTACCAAATCGGCCGTATTTAAACATTTACCGCGTGCAGTATTAAGAATGTAAATATTTTTTTTGAAACGTTGAATGAAATCAGAATTAATAAGGTAATTTGTTTCTTGAGTTAATGGCACATGAAGACTAACAATATCGCATTCATTGTACAATTGCTCCATTGTACTTTCTTTTATAGTAGCTGAACCAAAATCTTTTTTGTATTTATCGTACACCAATATTTTACAGCCAAAACATGCAAGACGCTGCGCAAAAGATGAACCCATGTTACCATAACCTATTATACCAATGGTTTTCCCGAATATCTCCACTCCTCTATTTTGCGAACGAAGCCAAATCCCTCTTCTCACTTCATCATCAACTCTTTTTAAATTATTGAATAGCATTAACAGCATTCCCATGGCATGTTCAGCAACAGCGTCACGGTTTCCTTCCGGAGCGCTGACACAGGTGATGCCTTTTGATTTCGCATAATCAACATCAATATTTTCCATTCCTGCCCCTGCTCGGCCAATGCATTTCATTTTTTTTGCGGAATCAATAATTTCAGGTGTGATCTTAAATTTACTTCGTAATACTAGACCATCGTAATCAGGAATAATTTTTTTTAACTCATCCGCAGTTCTATCCCAAAACAAATCGCAATGAAAACCTGATGCATTCAATGTTTCGTGAAGCACTTCATGATTCGAATCAGCTAAAAGAATTTTTATCATCGCTCAAAATTAAGCATTACTAAATTGAAACGGATTTTAAAAAATATTCTTATGAGAAAATTGGCACATGTGTTGTTTATAAGATAAAGCCGGGCCTATTAACAATTCATGGCAGCTTCAAACGGGGTTATTAACAAAAATGGTATTAGTAGTCAGGATTTTAAAATTCGTTGTTAATTCGTTGTTATTAGCCTGTTAATTGCACTTTTTTCGTAACTTGAACTAATAATTGCACATTTGCCTCCCTTTGAATTATGAATCAAGACAACCAAAATAAAACCCGCAAACGTATTGTAACAACAACCGGAATTCCGGTAAACGAAATAGGCAAATTGCCTCCGCAATCAGTAGAACTTGAAGAAGCTGTATTAGGAGCCATGTTACTCGAGAAAGAAGCCCTTAGTACTGTTATCGATATTTTATCTCCCGAAAGTTTTTACAAAGAACAAAACGGAAAAGTATTTAATGCCATCGTAAATCTGTTTAACCGATCTGAACCTGTAGATATTTTAACGGTTACACAAGAATTAAAACGTACCGGCGAACTTGAATTTGTTGGAGGTTCGTATTACGTTTCTGCTTTAACAAACCGCATTGCTTCTTCAGCGAACATCGAGTTTCACGCGCGTGTAGTGGCTCAAAAATTCTTACAGCGCGAGTTAATACGCATCGGTACCGAAACTATTAAAACAGCCTACGAAGACAGCACCGATGTTTTTGAATTATTAGACCATACAACACGGAATATTTTTGAAATACTCGATTCAAACGTGCGAAAACAGCATGACAAAATGAGTACTTTAATTGTAAAAGCACTCGATGAAATTGATGCTGCAGCAAATCAGAAAGACGGATTAATTGGTGTTCCTTCCGGCTTTACAGCATTAGACAGAATTACGGGAGGCTGGCAAAAATCTGATTTATTAATTTTGGCGTCACGTCCCGGTATGGGTAAAACAGCTTTCGTTGTTACCATGGCCAAAAACGCAGCTGTTGAATTTAAAAAACCGGTTGCACTTTTTTCATTGGAGATGTCATCCGTTCAATTAGTGAAACGATTGATTTCGAGCGAAACTGAATTGCCTCAGGATAAAATTTTAAAAGGTAATCTTGAACCTTACGAATATCAGCAGTTACACGAACGTATTAAAAAATTATCAACTGCTCCGTTATACATAGATGATACACCTGCCCTTTCGATTTTTGAATTGCGCGCTAAAGCACGCCGTTTAAAAGAGAATCAGAAAATTGAATTAATCATTATTGATTATTTGCAATTAATGGGTGGCGATAATAATAAAGGCGGTAACCGTGAACAGGAAATCAGTCAGATTTCACGCGGCTTAAAAAGTTTATCGAAAGAATTAGAAATACCAATCATCGCGCTTTCACAGTTAAGCCGTCAGGTAGAAAACCGTCCCGGCGGAAGCAAACGTCCGCAATTAAGTGACCTCCGTGAATCAGGAGCCATTGAACAGGATGCTGATATGGTAATGTTCATTTACCGTCCGGAATATTACGGACTGGAAGTTGATGAAAATAACGAACCAACACGTGGCAAAGCTGAGATCATTATCGCCAAAAACCGTCACGGTGCGCTTGAAACTGTTAAGCTCCGTTTCATTGGACAATACGCAAAGTTTGCTGATTTGGATTATAACGAAGGACAAGATTCGATTTATGGTTCTAATCAAACCAAATCTCTGGAACAGAATACTGATTTTCTAAATGATTCAGGAACTAAAACCGTGCAATCAAAAAACTGGGATAAAAACGAAGAATCAAATAACGATAGTATAGCAAAAAACGATATTGACGATATTAATGAACCGTTTTAAAAATTAACCTCATGAAAAAACTAATTTTTGTAGGCTTTTTTATTCTTTATACAGTTATTTTATCAGCACAATCTTTTCACAAAGGTGCGCTTGTTGTAGACGGCAGCGCAGCTATTGAAATCTATAATACCAAATTTTATCAAAAATATAATCCGACAGGAAAAGACACTTTGGTTGAAGACAGAGCCGGGAACCGTAGTTTTTCTCTTGGTGTTGAATATGGGATTATCGACCGACTCGGAGCCGGCATCAGGTATTCCAATTCAAAATATTTTGCTGAGGCTGATGACAGTACAAAAATGCAGCCCAATATTCAATCGAATAATATTATGGCAATGATAAATTGTCACCTCATCAATAGAAAAGTGTTGGGCTTACATACCGGTATCAATATTGGTTATTCAGGCTTTGCGGGGATTACAAACAATATAAATAAAGATGTTATTTATGGTAAAGGTTTCTATTTCGACTGGCACTTAACGCCAAGCGTATGGATTGGTAACTTTGGATTTCATTGGGATATCAGTATTCCTTTTGTGAGTTACGGAAAAGTAACTACAAACAATTCCACTTTCGATAAAGATTATACCAATAAACTCAAATTTTTAGGTTATGGTATCGGCA
>JAHEYE010000035.1 GCA_023251695.1 Sphingobacteriaceae bacterium
CTTTTTTGGGATTGATGGCGCATTCAGGGGCTTCGTCGTATAACACATACCAGTATTTTAATTGCGGACAAGTTGTAAACTTATTATCTTTTTTAAATGCGACTAATCTTATAGTGGGATAGAGATTTGCGTTGACATAATTATTCAGATCCAAAACATTCAAGCTATCCTCAGTAAATGTGACAAGGGTGTCAATTACCCCGTTGGTTTTATATCCTACAATTTTTACAATGGTTGTATCGCCCGGTAATGCATCCAGACTACGGACTTTCCAATGAAAACTATTCCACTTGAAACCCGGTCCAATTAATTCGGAAGCTATGTATCCATCGTGCCATCGCGTAGTAATAGAGTCATTTATTGTAGCCGGCGTTGAATAATTAGGGGAAATGGCTTCATTCGCGCTTCCTATAAGGCCACCTTTCGTGCCAAAAATAACCATGTTGCAGGTGTCTTTTAAAAGACCAATACTAGCACTTCCTATACTCTGGAAAGCAGAAATCAAGGCAGGGCTGTAAGTAGATGCGGCGTGATCTTGCTGCGAATAGGCCAGCACCCAATTATTAGGCGGAATAGAATTAATAAAAAATGTCAAATCATCTTGCCAGTCCGGATGTACATTTCCTGCTGAAGCATCTTCTGTGCTGGCACCAAAATCATATGTCCATAGTGGCTGCGGCATTGGGTAGCAATAATAATTACCATAAGTAGGATCTACAGTTGGTGTAAATATCCCAGCATTCGCATGCCATGGTTTTCCGGAAATAGAATCAAATACAGCCATCACCCATCCATTCCACTCACAACTCCACTGCCTCAAGATTGAACCGTTTATGGCATACTGTATCTCAAGCCAATCTGAAGGACCAATGATGCGCCTTGTACTGCAATAAAGAGAAGCAACGTCATTCTCATAAACGAATTGCCGCAAAGGTCTTTTGAATTTCACAAACTGGTAACCATCATCTTTGAACTGGAAAAAGTGCGATTGACCCCAGCCCCGTTTATTAGTGATGCACTGGAAAGAACTCTCATGCCATACGAATGTTTCAGCCGGACTAATGGAATCTTTTGTAACCCGCCAGTAATAAACCGTACTGTCCGCATAAGGCAGACTAACGGTCCACTCCACTACTCCTCCCGAGCTTGCTATTACTGTAGTGGTTAAAGGTGAGGTAAAAAGGTCAGTGGTATCAAGCTGCAATCTATAATTCCGGGTTGTTGAAAACGGATCGACTGTACTTGCCTTTAATGTAATGGTTGGTGTACTTGGGATAACCGCGTATTTATAAGGGTAGACCGGAATCAGATCGCCGCCCTGAATGAACAGATCCACAGTTCCGTTGGTTGCATTATTGTTTTCATGACATTCAGTAATGCTTCCGTAAGCATCCACTATCACTTTAAATTTATTTAAACCAAACCCACGGGTAAAATCAATTGCCGTATAAAATTGTAAGGTATCCCTGTAATAAGGTGCCGGTATTTTGTTTAATATAATTGTAGAATCACCATTAGGGAAATAACGCTCAACCCTTACTATGAAAGAATCTTTTCTTGCCCGGCCAAAATTACTGATGTCAACTGATATCCCGATCTTATCGGTAAATGTTTTAGTATCAAAAAACACACGGCTGTTATCGATAAAATAATCAGGCAGCGGCCCCGGATCTACACTTAAGGCCGGATCCCCGTGAAGTGTCATATCTGCATTAGTATATTGCTGGAATTGACCGAATAGATAAGTAGATGAAATCGCATATTGAATTACTTCTCCAATTGTTTTGCGGTATCGGTAATGCGACAAACCTTCGTAAATGTACGTTGTATAAGAATTTAGCTGGCCTACAAACCCCAGATTACTTGCGGCTATAAAGGCAATGCTTCCTTTTTGATTAGCCAAAACAAATTTTTCGGAATTACTGATAATGTCGTAGGTATGAATGTTCCCCGAATAACAGGAGTTCGCAATAAACAATGGATACTTTCCCGCATTATTATACTGATTAGGGTCATCAATGGCCTGATCAAATCCGGTATAAGAACCATGACCGAAAAAAGTAACTAAGCCAACACCATAACTAAAATGATTTTTTACCGAGTCACTTATTGTAATTTGAATTGGAGCCTGGGTTGTTTTCTTAAAATCATAAACATTTCCACCATAAGCAGAATCTTTAATGATGCTTTTGTAATTATTCAGATAATTTTCGAATAAAAGTTGCTGTGGGCCATCAGTTCCTCCCGCAAAATGTAAAACGTGCTTTTTCCAATCATCACCGGCAACCTGATGTGCTAAAGGCGTTTCATGCTGTTGAACCTTGGCAAGATAATTAAGAACATCCGCCGGTGTTTGAGCCGCTAAATGCCCGATTGCAATTTGAGGAAGAAAATAGTTCGTATTAGTTAAAGCGCCGGTTAATATATTATCAGACGC
The DNA here is from genome assembly GCA_023251695.1 of Sphingobacteriaceae bacterium. Taxonomy (GTDB): domain Bacteria; phylum Bacteroidota; class Bacteroidia; order B-17B0; family Aurantibacillaceae; genus JAHEYG01. The sequence continues at coordinate 2,438 of JAHEYE010000035.1, forward strand.
CGGAATTCCCATTGATGGAATTAATGAAACGCTGGTCGAATATGCCGGCCTGTCAATTAAATCACGATGCTGAACACTTTTTCCAATCAAAAATAAATTTCTCGGATCTGAAGGTAGACTATCTAATAAATACTTACAGAAATTGCGGATAGCCGCTGGATGCCTTTGAATACCATAAGCAAACTGGTCAGTTAATTCATCCATAGTCGCAACAATCACATCATGTGAACCTCCTGGTGAAGTTTGACGGTAGGTTCCATAGGCGGTCGCTTCGGTTAAAAATTTCCGAGGTGTAATAATCACAAAAGATGAATCGTCGGTTGTTTTATGATTCACAAAATATCCGGTTTGATTTACCGCTTCCAGTTTAGAAATGCCAATGGTAGCAGACTCTGCAGCCATGTAACAAACTTTTTGTGCACCCGAATTCGGAACTAATAAATTGGCAAACGTTGTCATTTTTATTGGAATGCGTTTGCTATTGGTTAAATCATAAAAAAGTATATTGCCATTCAATCCGGTATTCACGCTTCCAATCTTTAAATATGTTTTTGGAAAAACGGCATCATCATCCACAAACATTTTATAAGCCGGTGTCCCTGCTACATCCGTCAATTGTGGATACTTCATGTAGATGTGGTGCATACAGGTTTTATCAATTGAGGCCGGAAAAAGCGGATTAACTACGGATGAAAATTCGATATTGGATGCAGCGGAAAGTGTATTTGTCTGCAAGGCAAAATCATACTTAAAATACTTATAACCTTTAAAAATAGTGTCAAACAATTTTACCGGCGTGTTTGTATTATCGTAAATGACCGCCTTTACTTCATGATCGTTTACAGGATAAGCATCATCAATATTGGAACCCGAAAAATGTATACTCACATTTACAGGTAAAGCTGTTTGGGTATAAATATTAACCGGACTTATATTAGTATTGAAGGTTGCGCCGTGGGCAATCTGGTAACCATAACCTTCAGCCTGGGTATAACGGGGATCACTCGAACCATAGGCGTATTCCTCAACATAATTGTATTCGTTTTTACCCGTAAAGATTCTTTCGGTATAAAAATAGGAAGCAGGTGTATTTCCCGAAACAACGGTATCTGTTTCCTGAATAATGCGTTTGTTGGTTGTTAAGTTATTCCAGGTCAGAAAAGCGTAAATCGTATCGTTGAATAAAGAAAAATAACGGTTCGGTAAATAATTACTATTGTAATAGAGTGAGGAATCAAATTTGCCATCATTCATCTCTGCGTAAAATTCAACATAATCCGTATCGTTCAGAAAATTATCACTCTCACCGAATATATATAACGGAACTTCTTGTCCTTTGATGAACAATTGAAAATTTTTCGGATTTAAAGAGGAAACATTAATCCCGCTCGCAGCAAGTGATAGGGAATCGAAACGGTAGAAACCGGTTTTACCAATCGGGAATTTGTAATATTTATTCGAGAAATTAATCCATTCGTTACTATACATCTGCGCTTTGACTGAAATTGCCAAAGCCATAAAAAGCATAATATGGATGATGCGTTTCACTTGGGTTTTTTATTGATATCGATTTTGAGTGAGATAATGTGTGAGTACAAAGCAATGGAACGGTCGCCAATATCAGTAAAAGCATAATCCAAAGCGAAGATCTTATACTTCACCCCTGCTCCGATGTTTGGCTGCATGGTTGTAATAAAAGCGTCGCCTTTAGCATTGAGTTGTTTTTGAATATTGCCAACGCCGGTTCTTAAAAAAACTGTGTTTTTATAACCAATTTCGAAACCTATATTCGGCTCCATGCTCCACGCTTTTGTTTTAACAACAGTATTCCGTTTGCCGTCGAATGTATTAATGAAATTAGCTTCCCCTAAAATTGAAACACGATCGTTCCACACTAAAAACTTGCGGGAGACTCCTAATATTAATTTAGGAACCGTTACTTCAACAGAGTTGGTTGGAATTTCGTTACCGGTAACCAAAAGCGTATTTTTTTCGTCTTCAGTCAGGTTATAAGTCCATGCATTAAATGTTCCGGTAATATCTCTTGCCATTGCACCGAAATGCCACTGTTTATAATCGTACATAGCGCCCATATCCATTCCAAAACCCCAGGCTCCGCCGAACTCACCCAATTTACGACGGATTATTTTCATATTACCGCCTAATTTTAATCCCTTAATTTTTTGGATATTGCGTGCATAAGAAATCAAAACGGCAGCATCAACAGCATTAAAAGATTTAATACGTGAATAATCCACATTTCCGTTGGCATCCACCAATTCAAGTGTATTCGGAATATTATCCACACCAAAACGGATGAACGATATAGCGGCTACGCTATTACTGTCAATACGTTTTGAAGCGCCTATATAATCGTATTTGGCAATACCCGCAAAATATTCGGCGTGCATTAAACCTAATTGCAAATTGCTTTGCTGGTATAATAAACCGGAAGGATTCCAGTAACCAGCGGTAACATCATTTACCGAAGAAACATTGGCATTAGCCATAGCCATAGCACGTGCACTTACACCAACACTCAAAAATTCGTTGCTGTATTTTGCAATTTGACCTGAAACTAGACCTGAAAGGGCTAAAAAAGCCACTACTATTACCTTGCGCATAAACTATCTAAATTTAATTAATATTTTGGAAATTAACTATAGACTTAACGGGTTTTTTATTAAAATATTGTTGAAAAACAGCGCTAAAACGGGTATTTCAGAGGGTTTAGATTTTTAGAATGGTCGCCTGCGGCTTTGCTTGGTTTCCGACCGTTTTTTCTTAGTATCAATTCTTTTTTGCTTGCTGGCTTTACTGGGTTTAGTAGCCTTTCTTTTTTTAGGAATAAAAAGTGATTTGTTAATTAAAGTGATGCATTTATCAATAACAGCCAGCTTATTTTCTAATTGGGAGCGGTATTTTTCTTCGGTTAATTTTAGTTCGCCACTATCCGTTATTCTTGTTACCAATTTTTGGAGCAAGAGCGTCTTTTGCACGTCATTTAACACTTTTGAATCGCTGATATGAAAACTTAGCTCTACCTTTGTTTCAACCTTATTCACATTCTGACCGCCTTTACCCCCCGAACGCGCCGTTTTAAAGGTAAATTCACGTTTAATGAGTTTTATTTGATCTGTTGCTAACATGCCCGCTTTAATAATAAGTCTGAAGTTACAAATTTCCTTAATCACATTGACATAATTTTGTTACAATGCGGTATTTTTTACCCATACTCTTTTTTATTGTCCAAATTTCCGGTGCACAAACCATTGCGGATTGCAAAATACGTTTCGAAAAATATCTTAATCTGAATGGCGCACTTAACGACAAGGTTTTATTTGAAAATAATGCATTTTATATTCTGAATGAAAAAAAGGAAAAAGAATTTGCCGTATATAATAACGAAACCAAAATACTTGCTGATTTTTTCGAAAACTCAACGCTAACCGAACAGTTGAAATTATATAAGCTGAAAGGCATTAACAAACTCAGTAAAAAGCAACTCGACAGCCTGGTGATTACAATGAACGACGACAGTAAATTACCAAAACTAAATCCGTCGAAACCGCTTCAGAATATACGTATAGCCATTGATCCCGGACATTTTTCTTCGAATTACGAAGATTCGAAAGTTGAGGGAAAGTATGTGAAATTAGTAAATGAAAAATCTAGAAAAAAAGACACCATTACTTTAGTTGAAGGCCAACTGACTTTTTTTACAGCTCAGGTATTAAAAAAGATGCTTGAAGAACAGGGCGCGAAAGTTATTTTAAGTCGCACTAAAGAAAACTCTACCGCATTTAATCAAACTTATGCCGATTGGTTTAACAAGCGCAGAAATAAAGTTCTCGATAGTTTGAAAGCGAAAAAAGAATTAGATGATGATAAATACAAAATCCTGAAACAATTTCCGAAAGAAAAACTATTCTGGGCATTTTTCAGGGATTATGAATTAATGGAACGCGCCAAAAAAATAAATGGGTTTTATCCGCACGCATCTGTTATCATACATTATAATGTGGATGATAAAAATGCACCTTGGACTACCACCAGTCACCGGAATAACAGCATGTGTTTTATCAGCGGTGCTTTTGGTAATAAAGATTTGGCTAAACCTTCAAATAAATTACATTTTATCCGCTTGCTATTGGGGAAACAAGTACATCAATCGGAAACCATAGGGCGCTTAACAATGAATTCTTTCGAAAAAAATTTGAAAATAAGCCGTGCTAAACAGGCCGATGCGGACTATTTAATGAAGCACACCTTGAGTACAAATTGTGAGGGATTATTTTGCAGGAATTTAATTTTAACCCGATGCATCAATTCTCCTCTGGTTTACGGCGAAAGTATGTATCAGGACAATGTACGCGAATCTGCAATGCTCAACACCAGCAATTCGGATTTGTATGGGGTTAAAACATCAGAACGTGTTTATCTTGTGGCTAAATCGTACTACGAGGCTATTTTGAATTACTTCAAGGAACCTGAAGTTAAAATTTCGGGCAGGTAACCAGCACTCTTTTCGCCCTTCTCTTTTTCTGTTGGGCGTATTCATAAATCAGAGAGATTTCGTGTGAACCGGTGGTATTATTAATGCCTAATTGCGATATGGTTAAATCATAACTGTAACCAATACGCAAATTACGTTTCGGAATTTCTGTACCGAACAAAAATGCAAAAGTTTCGTTGTTCACATAACCGGGAGCATAGTTTTTAAACGGAATACCTCTATACCAAAGTCCGAATGTAACAGGCAAATGGAAATAATAAAAACCAACATCGAACTGGTCATTTTTTCTTTCATGCTTATAATTGAAGGAAACAGAAACATATCTCTTCAAAGCATTTCTCCCTTTCGATTCAATAATATAACGGTAACCGCCATGCACACCAACAAACATCGGTAATGGTTCCTGACCACCAATCAAACTTACATTCGGTCGGTTCAAATGTTTTACAGCTCCTCCGATCCAATATTTTGAACTGTTGTATAAAACACCCGCACCTATATCAACATAATTTCTTTTTCCATAAGTAGTGCCATCCAACGAAACACCTGAACCCGTTACTAATTGATCGTTGAAGACAAGTTTGTTGAAACCTAAACTTTTCATGTTGTAGGAAACTCCAATACCCGCCCGTATCTCATTTATTTTTCTCACTGTAAAACGGTAGGCATAATTTACACCTGCCTGTGTATGTTTTAAACCGGCTGTGCCCGAAATGTCCTGCATCACTAAAACACCAATACCGCTGTTCACATCACTTAAGTTATAATCGTAAGCTGCAAAAGCTGTAGAATATGTTTTTCTTATTCCCGGCCACTGGTTACGGTAATTAGCTACAAAACGATGCTCTGTTGTTAAACCTGTAAATGCAGGATTTAAATAATGCGGCGCCGCATAAAATTGCGTCAATTGCGGATCCTGGCCCAACATTTGAAGTGTGCTTAAAAAAGAAATAATTATGACAAGCTTTTTTTTCAATTTACTTTTTTTGTCATTTTAATAATAATATCTTCAGATGTCTTTTCGAACGCCACCGGATTTATATCGAGTACTATCTTATCAAAACCTTCATCTTCAATAATTGCCTTATAAGATTTTAAAGGGTTCATTACCAAAACAAATTTTCCGGTTTTTGCACTCGAATTAAAAATACCTGCCACTTGTTTGGTCTCAACATCCATCAATGTAATTTTAGCATGCCCGGGAACATTCTCCTTATATACGATGGCCTGCTTCACTACTTCATCATTATCCCCAAAACGGGTATCAATAACATAAATATCGGAAGCACCTTTGCTGTCATCTTTAACCGATGAATAATAACCGTGCTTTCCATCACCGCTTAATACAAAAAAACGGTCGTTGTTTACCGAGTTGATAGGGTAACCCAGACTTTCCGCTTTCGGAAATTTATTGGTTTCCTGATCCAATACCGTTTTAAACACATCATATTCACCAATGGTATTATGTCCTTTTGAACTGAAATACAAAGTCTTCCCATCGGGATGCAAATAAGGATCATCCTCATCGTAAGGCGTATTTACTTCTTTTCCTAAATTAAAAGGCAGGGCCCATTTGCCGTTAGGTAATTTTTTGATCCTGTAAATATCCTTGCCGCCGTAACCACCGGGCCTGTTACTGCTAAAATAAATTTCACTGGTATCACTGCTAAAACATGCACTGGTTTCAATAAACTGTGAGTTAATTTCCTTTCCATACTTTTGTAACGGTCCCCAGGCCCTACCATTAAAGCTATTGATGGCCCGCGTCACAAACAAATCACCGGTAACCAAATCAGGCGCAGTACGGTAAATAATCATGCGCTCGCCATCCGGACTAAGCGCAACGCAGGCATCATGTGTATCGGAATTTACAGGCGTGCCAATATTAGCCGCTTTACTCCAATTGCCATAGGTATTATAACTGATATAAACATCTTCATGATAATTACCGTATGCATCTTTTACATTGTTTGAACTTCCTTCACGGCGGGATGTAAAATACATCACACTTTCGTCCGAAGTAATCACAGGAACATAATCAGGGTAAGTAGAATTCACGCCATCACCGAGATTTGTGATGATGGAGCGATGCGGCTTAGCAATTTCTCTTTTAGCATTACTGCAAACCTCAATCATATGATTGGCTTCGTCGTTATTAATCGCTCTCTTTTTTGGATCAATCTCAACATATTTGATAAAATACTCTGTGGCCTTATCGAAACTTTTCAGTTGATGGTTCACCTTGCCCAGGTAAAACATCGCTTCCGGTAATTTCGAATCCTGAATGATGACCGCATTGGATTTTACAGAATCAACAGGCCAGCTTAATTTCAGTTTACAAATCAAAGCATTCAGATTCGCCGTTTCATTTTTCCTGTCTAATACCAAAGCTTTATCGTATTCTTTCAGTGCGTTTAGATAATCTTCCCCTTCGAAATACAAAGCAGCTTCCTTCAGCTGTTTATTCATCAGCTTGGCCGGCGATTGACTATAGCCGCCGGGGATTAACAGAAAAGATATTAATATTGCGATTAAAAATTTCATAAATTATTTCAACAACAGAACGTCGCCGGTTTTATTAATTATTTTTCCATCCAGTGTTATGGCTTTCAGTTTCCATACATACACATCCTGTGTACATACCTTGCCTTTGTAATAACCATCCCAGCCCTCCGTTGTTTCTTTTGTCATAAATAAAAGTTCACCCCATCTTGAATAAATACTTAATTCATATTTCGATTTATCTACACCTTTAACTACGGGATGGAAAATATCATTATTTAAATCACCCGCATTAAATGTGGCGCCAGGTGAGCCTACTAAATTTGGTGTGAATGCATTTGGTATTTCAATAGTGGCCTCTTCATGAACAATTATTTTTGTCGGCAGGCTAAATGTATCCTTGCATCCGTTATTGCTCGTAACTATTAAAGTAACTACGTATTCACCTTCGGTTGTATAATCGTAATCGGGATTGGTTTGTGTAGATGTTCCTGTACCATCTCCGAATGTCCAATAATTACTGACAATGTTTCCTGTTGAAAGATTGGTGCAATGAATGGGATCATCAGGAATATTAACTGTAGTAGGGCTCACCTGGAAATTAGCAACCGGTTGCGGATAAACATTTATTTGTGAAAAAGCGGTATCAGCGCATCCGTTGGCATCAGAGGCAATCAATGTCACTGTATAAATAACATTCGCGGTTGTTACATTAACGAAAGTATGTTGTGTGGGCGCTCCTGTAGCAGTATTTCCGTCACCAAAATTCCAATTATAATTTGTTGCTCCTGCAACGGCAGGGAAATTAACCGCTAAAGGGGCGCAGCCTGCTGTTGGTGATGGGGAAATAATGTAGCTCGGCTGCGAATGAACTATTACTGTTACTATAAGCGTATCCTTACAACCAACCGCATTCGTTGCGATCAGCTGCACATTATAGTTTTGATTAATTCCGGAATTATTGATGTATTGCTGCGTTGGATTTGTTGCAGTTGATGTGTTGCTGTTTCCGAAATCCCAGTTATAAGCATTTGCACCAAGCGATAAATTTGTAAACGTGAGCATTTTTGGCGAACAGGCCGGTGTATCCACCGAAAAATCCGCTTTAGGCAATGGAAACAAAGTAATAATTTTTTCCATGGTATCGCGGCAGCCATTTGTGCTTATCACTACTAATTGTGCGGTATAAGTTGTATTGGACGCGGTATTACTTGTGGTATAAGTATGTGATGGATTTGTATTGGTTGCTAAATTCCCATCACCAAAATCCCAATTATTACCACCATTCAACACACTTGTATTCATAAAGCTTACATTCAGTGGTGAACAACCGCTTGCAGGAGTCCTGTTAAAGTTAGCAATGGGTTTAGGATAAACTGTAACCGTTCCTAAAGCTGTATCAATACAAGTAAAGGCGTTACTTGCAATTAAAGTAACCGTAAAAACCTGCGTGGTTAATCCGCTGTTTGTAAAAGTATGACTGGGATTTAAACTTACTGAAGTATTTCCGTCACCAAAATTCCAGTTGGCAGTTACTAGTCCTGGTGTTGCAGGAAAATTAACCGTTAATTGTGTACAGCCACTTACAGGCACTGCTGTAATCGAAAATGAAGGCTGTGGATAGGTTGTTATCACTTGTGTAATTGTATCGGTACAACCATTTCCGTTGGTGACAATTAATTGCGCAGTGTATGTTTGAATGAACAATGTTGCATTTACATATGAATGTGTCGGACTTGCGAGCGTAGAAAAAGTAGCATCGCCAAAATCCCAGTTATAAGTTGTTCCGCCAATTGAAGTGTTGGTAAAACTTACAGCCAAAGGAGTACAACCCGGCGCATTGTTACAAGTAAAAGACGCAACAGGTTTTGCAAAAACATTTATGACCTGCAATGCCGTATCACTGCAACCCGCTCCGGTAAATGCAATTAAACTTACTGTTGGAGTAATCGGGCTCCCGGTTGAATTGGAAAAAGTAAAGACAGGATTTGTGGCATTTGATGTGGATGTTGGAACAATACCAAAATCCCATAAAAATGTTGAAGCACCCGAAGATCCATTCGTAAAGTTACAGGTTAGGGTTGGACAACCATTTAGTGGATTGACTGTAAAAGCAGCAGTAGGTTTTAAATTCACTACAACGTTGGTAGTAATGGAATCTTTACAGAATGCGGTATTAATTACAAGCGTCACCGAATAAGTTCCGGTTGCAGTATAAGTATGCAAGGGATTTTGAATGCCAGTTGCCGGCGAACCGTCACCAAAATTCCAATTCCATGTTGTAATTGTATTTGTTGCAGCTGCAGTTGACAAATCAGTAAAGGTGACAACAGAACCAACACAGCTTGATGTCGGTGTAAATGCGGCAACAGGTCCTTGATAAACCGTGACTGTTGATGTTTTAATATTTTTACACAAGTTCGCCGCCGTAACTGTTAAAGTAATGACGCTGCTGCCAATTGTTGTGTACGTTTGCGCAGGTGGAGTCGGACTGGCTGATGTATTTCCATTTCCAAAATTCCAGTTCCAGGCAGTTGCACTTGTGGATGCATCCGTAAATGTGACACCGCTTAAGGTATTACAGCCAATTACAGGAGCGTATAAAAAATTAGCGATGGGTGAAGGTAATATCGTTATTACTTTTTTCGCGGTATCTGAACAACCCGTTGCAAAATAAACTACCTCTTTTACTGTGTATGTTCCCGCAGTTGTATAAGTGAAGGTTTGTGGTGCATAAGAAGTATTTACCCAGCCCGCGCCTACTCCAAAATCCCATTTATAAAAATAACCGGTTGTACTTGTATTGGTAAATGTAATTGCAGTATTCTGACATAATGGATTTGGCGGAACATTAAAATTAGCGATGGGCGCAGCAATTACAGAAACATTTATGGTTGTACTTGTAACACCACACATATTACTGTCGCGCAAAACTACCGAATAAGTTCCGATGCCCGGATAAGTGATCGTCATTGGCGTCGTTGGCGGCCACGGTTTCCAGGGAATGATGGAATCATAGCCTCTTCCCCAATAATCACCAAAATTCCATTCTTCCTGACGCTGAAATGTATTTCCCTGCGCTAAACAATTTCTTGTTGTAGTATTGGTAAAAGTAAAAGTAGTATTCGGAAAACATTTAATAAATGCATCGGGTGTAATAGCAGCAATATCCTTGTCGTAAATCTGTATCGGATTAAAATTTGCAGTGGTTGGACTTCCGAAACTACAATAGTTCATAGCCATGAGTGTAACTTGGGTCTGACAATTCACTGTTCCGACACTATAGGTGTGCGAAATAGTTTGTCCAGCATTTGTATAAGAGAAAACTGTATTTGGTGAACCGTCGCCAAAATCCCAGGTAAATGATGTTGTTGCAGAAACATCGGTGCTCGAATTAATAAACTGTAAAATTGCCGGAGCGCAGGCTTGTGTAACACCACCAACAGGAATTTGTATAGAAGCGTTCACCGGCTTCTCCATTACAACAACTCCTGTAAGTGTACAACTTAAAGAAGGAATTATTAATTGAAGATTAAAAGTATCGGTTGCTGCTGTAGTATACGTGTGCGGAATAATTGAACTCGCCACATAAGCGCCAGCAACTGTATTCGGAGAACCATCGCCCCACACAATGGTATAAGCACCCCAGCCGACATTTGATTGGAAATTCATATTGTAAGTTCCGGTACCTGAACAATTGATCCATTTCGGGTTACTGCTGAGCACACCAAGATAATCGTACACCTGCGGGCATTGCGCTTTAGAAAAAAAAGTTCCTAAAAAGAAAAAAACTATGAGTAGCTTTTTAATCATCTTTGTTTTTGTTCTTTCAATTCCGCCGAAGCGGTTGCAGGTTTGTAAGCCGGGTTCTGTTTCTTTCCCGATAAATCGGGAATATATCCTATCATTTATCTAAGCGACCTACCCATCACGGTTTTCCTCCTTGCGGCGGATAGAACGGGTAGCTCTAAAACCGTGACCTATTTGGCCTTTCAACACCCGAGGTTTTCCAAATACAAACATTACTGTTTGCACTTGTGGGCTCTTACCCCACATTTTCACTATCACCGTGGTTTTAACACCAAGGCTACCTTGTCTCTGTGGCACTCTCTGTTACAATTTCCTTTTGGGAAATATACCCGCATTTTCATGCGGCGGGTTACCCTGCGTTGCCCGGACTTTCCTCTCAGATTTTAACATCTGAGCGATAGAACAACCTGCATTTAAATTTACGGAATTTTTGGCAATTGGTTACAGAAATTCACCGATTTCGGACAAGGAATGAGCCTACAAAATGTTTACCTGAGTGGCGCCAAAACCATAGAGTTTATAGGAAGCATCCTGGAAAGTCACGCCCTGCGTAGCTTTCAGGGCATTCCGGATTTCCATCTTCAACCGGCCGTTTCCTACACCATGAATAAAAACAAGCTTTTTCATGCCACCCGTAATTGCTGCATCCAGCTCTTTTTCGAAACGTTCGAGTTGGATAGACAACATTTCGTGGCTGCTTAAGCCCTTGATATCGTCCGACAATTCTTCAATATGTAAATCCACTTCTTTTTCCAGACTTTTTTGGTGCTCTTTATGCGATTTGGATGTTTTTTTGAAAGAATTTCCTTCTTTCAATTTTCTTAGCTTCGTTAAATCTTCTTCGCTTAAATCCTGTTCTATGTTTTGAGTAACAATAAATTCGTCTTTAATTAAAAAGGCATAAACCGGACGTTTAAATTCTTCGTGTTTAATTAATGAAGCAGTATTAAAATTAGCAGGGTTCACGAAAACAGTTTCTGAAATTGGGATTTGTGAACGGTAGTGCACATTTTTAAATAACAAAGCTTCAATTTTATGGTGAGGATACTCCTTCAGAAAGGCTGCCTTCACTGTTTTTAAAATAATTTTCTGATAAGCACCAATTTCGCCATGTTTCAGGGTTTGGAAATACATGTCGTCCTTAATCGAATAGGAGAATATCAGGTTATAAGAGGAGGAATTGAACAAGTAAATATTGTAATCACTCACCAACAGCGGTAATTCGTGGTCAGGCTCAATAACAAAATACACAGCATCCGTTACTCCGCTCTCAGGATTCAGATCAAGATTCTCAGCTTCCGAATTAATGATGAGTTCGGTGTGAATAGGAACCAATTTTTTTACCGCATACGGAATTTCAAAACCATCGGGCATTTCAACGTAAGCCGTGTTCTTATCACCGAAACGGGTAATAACACCTTCGCCTTTTTCATCTAAAAACCTGACTTTATCCCCTATTCTCAGTTTCATTACAGTTCAATTTGATAATATCCTTTTTCGTAAGTGGAATGAAAAGGTACAGAAAATTTATTACACAGCGTTTTCAATTTTTTGACAGTACTGTAAGTATTTGAACCATCGGCAATCATCATTTTAATACCTGAATGAAAACAAGTTTCGTTGATTCCGCTGTTATTCGTCACCATTAAGTAATCCGGCTTTAGAAAAGCAATAAGCGGACTTAGTTTTACAGAACTCAATTTCAGAAAAGAAATTTTTCCTGACTTCACATAATCAAAACTCAAACTATCCACATCCGGATAATTGAGAAAGATATGATTTGGTTTTACGTGATAATTATAATTTCTGTTGGTGAGATCTGAATCGAAAAACAATTTATTCCCATTCTTAAAATCTAAAGCCGATTGCTTATTCACATGATAAATCCCCAGTTGGGAACTTGATTTTTTCTCCACCACCTCAAACAACGAAATAAATTGCCAAGTAATAATTAAAACCGCTAAAGCGGAGGCATAAACGTAAGTTCTTCTTCTAATAAAAGCCGCCATGCTAATAATAAACAGCGACAATAAAATCAAGTCCTTCAAGCCAAAATCTATGGTATCTATATATCCATAAGCACGGGAATCGGTTAAGTGAATGCAATAAAAAATGACCGAAGCAAAAAAGTTGATCAATGCCGAAACAAAACTTAATTTAATCAATACCATAAATCCCAAAAGCATCAGAACCCCACACAAAGGAATCACAATGAGATTTGAGAAAATAAACCACAAGGGGAATTGATGAAATAAATAAAGTGTGATGGGCAAAGTGGTGATTTGGGCGGCCAACGAAACGCTTGTTAGCTTCCAGATTTTATTTACAAGTGAATAATCCGAATTTACCAATGCAGAAATCCCCGGTTCAAAAAACAAAATACCCGCCACAGCAGAATAACTTAAAAGAAAGCCTGTATCATAAATTAATAATGGATTAAACAACAGAATCACAAAAGCCGAAACGGCGAGAATATTTATGGCGTGCTCGCTTGAATACGAATAATAAAACCTTCCCAGCGCTATAAAATTCAGCATAATCACCGCTCTTAAAACAGGCGGCGAAAATCCGGTTATCAAGGCGAAAAACCAAAGTGCCAAGACAATTACCACCAACTGCAACAACTTGTATTTTTTATTCCTGTCAATTAAACCCAAAAGAAAAACGATTATGCCATACAAAATCCCTGTATGCAAACCTGAAACGGATAAAACGTGCAATGTACCCGAATGCGCAAAGGCATTGATGGTTTCAGGATTTATTTCATCATCATAGCCCGTTAAAAGAGCCGTACATAATTGAGCAGCTTCCAGACTTAAATCAACCGATTCAAATCTGTTTTTTATTTTCTGCTTGATGTTTAATCCGAAATTAAACAACGAAAAACCTGTTTCAGTGTTTATCAATTCTATATTTTCCGTCTCAACAAAACTCGTATAAAAAATATTTTTCCGCTCTAAAAATTGCTTGTAATCAAATTCAAAGGGGTTCAAAGGCGGTTTCGGACCAATAAAAGCACTCTGCAATTTTAAAATAGTCCCTGGCCTGAGGTCAGAAACTTTCAAGGGTTTTTTCAGATACACCAAAGCCTCACCACACAAATGTTCCTGATTTCCTAAACTCTTTACCTCTATTAATACTTTGTAAAATTTTTCTTTGGCAACCGGCAAATCTTTTATCTCCCCTACCCAAATTTGTTGTGTTGAGTTGACATATTTCCCAAAGTAATCAGCATTGTTTTTAATATTATGCAAATAGCAACAATAAAATCCAGCCAATGCTAAAAACACATCCGATACAAATAAATATAACCACCGTGAATGTTGCGAACTTGATTTCCTGTTTTTGAAATAAAGTAAGATTAAAACACAAATCGCAGCAAGAAGCGGATATAAAAGATTCAGATCTGATTTAGCACACGAATAAATTAAAATTCCCGCCACAAAGGGAATTAATAACCGTACAAAAGGATTATTTTTAAAACCAAACAAGGCCTAAAAATAATAAAAACAAAGCGTCCCGCTAGTGCAGGACGCTTAATTTTATTCGTCTTTTAATTCAGTTTTATCAAAACTTTTAATGACTTCCTTATCCGCTTTCTCCCCACCCGGTAATTGCTTATCGATTCCATCACCGGCCGGCACTTCACCCTTTCTGAAACCCTGGTTTCCGCCTTGATTTTGGCCTGAACCACCCGCCTGATCGGTTCTGTAATACGGATTGTAAGGATCGCCGTACGGATCGGGTTGACCATAAGCACCATTATTAGAGTATGGGTCCTGAAAATACTGCAAACTATACCAGGCCAGATAACCGGCACGCTCGGCGTGATTATGCGCTGCCTGATAATTTCCCCACCAATACAACTCACGGGCATAATTATAGTGACGGATTGCTTTCGCTAATAAGGGCGAATAAATATCATTCCAAGTATCAAACGCAACAGCCTGGTTAATCATATTTCCGGCCGAACGGATGGAATAACGGGCTGCTTTTTTAATGCTGTAACCATTGTAATTATTGTTGTTATAACAATATGCGTTACCATAATAAGGACTTGCGAAACCAATGGTAACACCAACGTTCGGACCATAATTATTATTACCCCAGCCACCGCCCCAGCCATGGCCTTGTCCCCAATGCTCGCCCGACTGGTTGTTATTTGAAGGTGTTTGTGTATTAGAAGCGCCGTTTCTTGGTTCAAGAGGTACGGGGTTCTGATTACGTGGTTTCATTTTTACCTGTGCAGTTACATTAATGCTAAAGGCTATTAATAATGCTGCAATTGTTGTTGTTGTTGTTTTCATAGTTTTGTTTTGTACAGGGTATATTTCAATTCCTGTGCCACAAAACAACTGAAATGGTTTAGAAATAAAGGCACTTAATAAGTGGGGGTTTTAGGACATTATGTGGTACCGTTTAAGATTTCTTAACAAGGGGCAAAATTTGCTGATAATTAAGTTATATTTCTTAAATTCATGCTAAATAGATATAATACGTTACGCACGGATTAAAAATCCGCGCCAACAGGGTGAGAGATTTAATATACATACTCGTTTTATTTACAAGCTTAAACTGTTTCGCACAATTTAATTTAGTGCCTAATAATAGTTTTGAAAATTATTCATCCTGCCCTTCGAGCACAAATCAAACATCATTATGTATTGGATGGATAAATCCAACTACAGCTTCCCCAGATTATTATAATTCGTGTTCGACAATTATCAGCGTACCTTACTGTGGCGGTACCCCATGTTTTCAGTATGCAAAAACAGGTAACGCTTACGTTGGTTTATATGGATTTTCCAAATCAGTTTCAGATGTAAGAGAGTATGTTCAATCACAGTTAATATCGACATTAGCTGTCAATAAATGTTATTATATTGGATTTTATTTAAATAACGCAAACTGGACAGGCGTTGGTTGTAACAACTTGGCAGTTTATTTATCGAATAATGCTATAAGTCTTCCTGGACCAACTTATTTATTAAACTATACTCCTCAAATAAAAGGTTTTGGAAACAAAATCATTACTGACACTCTTAATTGGCATATAATAGCTGGTATCTTTCAAAGTTCAGGTAATGAAAATTTTCTAACAATCGGTAATTTTAATAACGACAGCTCAACAGATACTTCTACTTTTAACTCAACTGTTATTGGAGCCGACCATGCCTATTATTATATTGATGATGTCTTTGTTATTCCTATCGACAGTGTCCCCAGTGGAATGCCCGCCTTTGCCGGAAATAATGTTACAATAAATTCAGGTGACAGCACTTTTATTGGTCAGCAGATTTCAAACTTAAATTGTAACTGGTATAATGGTACAGTTCAGATAGCAACAAACACAAGTGGTTTGTATGTAAAGCCTGTTACAACTACAACTTATGTGGTACAACAGAATTTATGCGGGAATATTACAAATGATACAGTTGTTGTTACAGTTGGAGGGCTTGGGATTAAGGATGCTGTCCCAATAGCTATCGGTATAAGAATTAGTCCGAACCCTAATAGCGGAATTTTTACGATGGAGATTTTGAGTAAAGAATTCAGAATTGAGAATGCAGAATTAAGAATTACAAATTTATTGGGGCAGGAATTAAAAAGTGAAAAGCACATTAATAAAAAACAAACTTTAGATATTACGGAATTAAACAGCGGCATTTACTTTTTACAACTGATTCAAAATGAAACTATTTTAGTCACTAATAAAATAATTATTACCAAATAGGTGCTTTTCTTTCAACAAATTATTCAAAATACCATCTAATGTGCTCCTATAATTTTATATTTGATAAAATTCATTCAGTATGCTTAAAAAGGCTCTCTTTTCCATATTAATTTTTATTATTTTTTCGGTATCCGGACTAAAAGCCCAAAAGCTTTCCCAGTTTTCGGGTGATACCATTAAATTCATAAAAGAGCTCAACGATTTTTTTTACGATAATTCCGCTAATAAAAAAGATGCAGAGGCTTATGTACTCGAATTTTCTAAAGTCTGGAAAACACCGCTCCTCGCAGGTTCTTATAAGCAGATCATTATTGAAACCAGTAACCAATTTCTTCAAAAGCGTTTAAAACCTTACCCCTACTTTGTGAGCTACTTTAATGCCATGCTTAACTTTATTAAATCAGGACAACCGGAAGAGAACCGCGAAAACTGGCAAAAATGTATGGAGAAAATGCTGAAAGCTAAAAGTGTCCGCGGTTTTTCCGATTTTCTTGAGATGAGCGAAAACGTTTTCGCGGGAAACATGTTTTTCAAATCGCCTTCTTATACGTACAGAAGCTTAGAGCAGAATTATAAATTCGAATACGATTCACTGCCAAAATTAGTGTTTACCGATTTTACTTTGGTCGGCCAAAACCCGCGTGGCGATTCGATGACGATCGAAAACACGAAAGGTATTTACTACCCTACCTGGGGGAAATTTGTTGGTAAAGGCGGAAAAGTAGAATGGATACGCGCCGGATTGGGTGATGATGTTTATGCCGACATAAAGCGTTATACCATCGATTGCAAAACAGGCAACTACACTTCCGACTCTTCGGTCTTTTACGGTAAACAATATTTTGATAAACCACAGTTAGGCAGATTAAACGACCGCATCATTACCGAAAACGGTGAACCCTCTTATCCCCGTTTTGATTCGTACAGCAAACGTTTATTGGTAAAAAATATTTACCCTGATGTGGATTACGACGGTGGTTTTGGTATGCGCGGTCCAAAATTTATAGGCTCGGGTAATGCCAGCAATCCTGCTAAAATAATTTTCAGGCGCGACGGGAAAAAATTTATGGAAATTTCGGCGAGGGCCTTTGCCATGAATAAAGACCGCGTAGTCGCCAACCCCGGTGCCGTAAAGCTATTCATGGAAAAAGATTCCATTTATCATCCCGGATTAAGTTTTACCTATCAGGTCGATAAAAAAACGGTGACCATTATCCGTGGCGACGATGGTCTGCAAAAAACACCTTACTCCAACTCCTTTCACAAATTCGATATGTATTTCGAACAATTGGTTTGGAAAATTGATGAACCTTTATTGACCATGGGTTTTCTTCCCAACAATTTTCAAGGCGAAGCATTTTTTGAATCCAATGATTTTTATAACTCCGACCGTGCCGCTGCCATCAGGGGAAATGAAAGTGTGAGTTTAACTCAAAAATTAAACGAATATTATTTAGCCAACGCAAAAGCACCTTTTACGGTTGTAGATTTTGCCAAGTACATAAAATATTTAGCGGTTGATTTGAGGCCCATACTTTTTAAGATGGCCATCTTAGGTGTTATTTATTATGATCCTGAAAGTGATCTGATAACTGTAAGATCGAGGATGTTCGATTACATGGCTAATGGCAAACACAACCGTGATTACGACATCATAACTTTACACTCTGTAATCCCGGGAAAAGAAAATGCAACCTTGAATTTATTGAATTGGGATTTAACTATACATGGTGTAAAAAATGTACTCTTGAGTGATACACAAAAAGTATTCATGTTCCCGACCGAAAAAGACATTGTACTCAAGAAAAACCGTAACATGGAATTTTCGGGCGTGGTTGCTTCAGGTAAATTTGAATTCCACGGGAAAGATTTCGTTTTCGATTACGACATGTTCAAAGTGAAAATGAAAACCATTGATTCGATTAAAATTTACGTAGAAGCTTACGAACCCGACGTTAACGGAAACATTCCTTTCAAAAAAGTACAAACCGTCATTGAAAATGCAAACGGAGAACTCCGCATTGATGCACCGAAAAATAAATCCGGCTGGGGCAAAGCGCCAACTTATCCCGCTTTCCAGAGTTTCAAAGAAAGTTATTCCTTCTATGACAAACGCACCATCTTTAAAGGCGTTTATAACCGCGATAAATTTTATTTCAAACTCGATCCCTTCACCATTGATAGTTTGGATAACTTCACTAAACAAGGTCTGGAATTTAACGGCGAGTTCGCTTCCGCGGGAATTTTCCCCATCTTCCGCGAAAAGCTGACCTTGCAAAAAGATTATTCACTCGGTTTCATCCGGCAAACTCCTCCGGGCGGATATCCGATTTACGGCGGTGTTGGTACTTTTGATCAGGAGATCCGTTTAAGTAATAAAGGCTTGCGTGGCGGCGGTGATTTTGCATTCAGTTCCAGCAAATCAAAAGTGCCTGATTTGATTTTCTTCCCCGATTCAGCCAATGGCATTGCAACAACTTTTGATGTGAAAGAACAAGATGTGCCCGATGAATTTCCTGTTGCGCACGGTGATACAGTTTATCTTCACTTTAAACCTTACAAAGAATTATTGCAGGCACGGAATCTTAAAAAACCTTTTACAGCTTATAAAGAAGATGCCAAATTCGCCGGACGCTTTGATTTAACAAAAACTGCTTTAACGGGAAACGGAAAAGTTGATTTCGGAAAAGCGGATTTAAAATCAGGAAAAATATTATTTATTAAACGGAAATTCTTCTCAGATACTTCCGACTTCCACTTAAAAGCCTTCGATGAAGAAGGATTTACGTTCTCGACAGTGAACGTAAACTCGAAAATTGATTTTGATAAACGCATTGGGGAATTTATTTCAAACGGTTCCGGTTCTTATGTGCGGTTTGATAAAAACCAATACATTGCTTATATGGACCGCTTCAAATGGTTTATGGACAGCGAAGACATTGAATTAGGTGATGATCAGAAAAAACTGGATGCCAATACAGAAAATGCACTCGACTTAGAGGGACCCGAATTCATAAGCATACATCCCAAACAGGATTCATTGCGGTTCTTTGCACCTGCCGCTAAATATAATTTAAGGAAATTTATTATTCATTGTTTAAACGTACCATTTATTAATGTAGCCGATGCGCGTCTCTTTCCTGACAGCGGAAAAGTGACCATTTATAAAAACGCGGTGATGGATACCTTGAAAAATTCTTCCATCATGGCGAACACTGTTACCAGATACCACAATATACGTAATGTAAAAGCGAATATTTTCAGCCGCCGTGATTATTTAGGACGTGGTGATTACTTATATGTGGATGAGAATGAAAAGAAATTCATGATACACTTTGATGTTATAAAACCGGATACTGCAGGCAACACCGTTTCTGATGGTATCATTAGTGAAAAAGATGATTTCAATTTTAATGATTACTTCAGTTTCGCAGGAAGAGTACATCTTTCGGCCAACAACGAGTTCTTGAATTTCGATGGCGGAACAAAAATTGTACACGTTTGTAACAGAGTTGGTAAATCATACTTGAAATTTACAGGCGACATTAACCCTAAGGAAATTTTAATTCCTATACCACCCGATGCAAAAGATATGTTCGGACGCGATGTTGTGAATGCCATTATGTATTCAACGGATACGACTTCCATTTATTCAGGTTTCTTATCACCAAAAGGAAGTCGGAAAGATCAGAGGTTAGTGAGCGCCGATGGTTTCTTAACGTTTGACAGGGAAAGTGAAGAATACCAGATCTCGAACCGTGAAAAACTAATTGAATCGAATTTACCGGGTAATTATTTAAGTCTGAATACAAAAACTTGCGCCATGTACGGTGAAGGTAAGTTTGACATAGGCGCTGATTTGGGACAAGTGGAGATCAATTCCGTGGGACAAGCAACACATTATACTCCCGGAGATTCGGCGAATATAAGATTAATGATGACCATTAATTTCTTCT
>JAHEYE010000222.1 GCA_023251695.1 Sphingobacteriaceae bacterium
TAAAGGATTTATTCTGGGGAAACCCGTTTTAAATCCGGCATTTATTACTATTAATGGTGACAGTGCTTCTATAATGAATATTGACAGTATTTCGACAGTACCACTTTATTTAAATCAGTTAAACACCAATTATTCGGGTAAATTAAATTTAGTAAGGTCATCAGAAAATATTTATTTGAATTTAAATGAAGTGAGTGTGAGCATAAGTGCGGATAAATTACTTCAGAATGAAATTGAATTGGAAATAGCAGCACTAAATTGCCCTGTAGGCTATACGGTTAAATTGTTTCCATCTAAAGTAAAAGTAAAATTCTCAGTTGCGAAGAACGATTTTAATGAGTTAAGCGATAAAAATTTCAAAGCGGTCGTTAATTTAGATAAACGTAAGAAACAAATTAATAAATTAACCGTTGAATTAAGTATTTTACCAACGCAGGTTTATATATTGGGAATAGAACCACAGGAAACTGAGTTTTTATTAATTAAAGCAAAGTAATGGTTGTAGGATTAACAGGTGGAATAGGAAGTGGAAAATCGACAGTCGCAAAATTGTTTGGAGTGATGGGTGTGCCTGTTTATAATTCAGATATCCGCGCTAAAGAAATGTATTATAAACCTGATGTAAAGGAACAAGTAATACGTTTATTAGGAACAAATGCCTACGACGCGGATGGGAAACTTAATCCTGCTCACGTTTCCAAGATAATTTTTGGTGATACCGGCGTTCTGCATAAAATAAATGGAATCATTCATCCGGCAGTGGAAGAAGATTTTAAGGATTTTGCAATTCAGTATTCAAGTCATAAATTTATTTTGAAAGAGAGTGCTTTGATTTTTGAAATTGGCATTTATAAAAAACTCGATAAAACTATTTTAGTCACTTCCCCCCTCGAATTACGGATCAGTCGCGTGCAGGAAAGAGATAAAATAAGCCGCGAAGAAGTGATTAAGCGCATCAACAATCAATTGCCAGACGAAGAAAAAGGACCAATGAGTGATTTTATTATTAGCAACGATGAAATTTCAGGATTGATTCCTCAGGTACTTGAAGTTTACGGAAAACTGCAGGCATTTAATAAATAAACGTTATTTCTTTTATATCGTAATTATTAACCGAGCCATCCTCGGTTTCAAGAATCAACAAACCACTTTCGTCAACACCAATAACTTTAGCCTTAAAACGCTTGGCGTCTTTTTCGAACGTGTTGGTTTTTCCCATTTCAAATAAAACTTTATGATAGGTTTCGTTAATTAATTTTAATTCAGCTTTTTTTAATCTCAAGTACCATTTTTCGAAATGGGTGTAAAACCGATCCATCACATCCTCAACCGCGGTTTCTTTTTGACTTAGAAGGCATAAAGAAGTAGCTGCTTTTATCTGATCAAAGAGTTTCTGGTTAATATTAATTCCTACGCCTGCAACAGTCCATTGTAAAACATCGTTCGAGATACTGTTTTCGATCAGTATTCCTGCGATTTTTTTGCCATTAACGAGCATGTCATTTGGCCATTTTATTTTAATGTCAAATTGACCAGTGTTCAAAATTTCAGTCAATACGTCATGCAAGGTCAAAGCACAGATTTTACTTAAATAAAAAGAATTTTTCGGGTTTAAAAAACTTGGTTTTAAAATTAGTGAAAACGTTGCATTCCGCTCGGGCTCTGCAATCCAGAGGTTCCCTCTTTGGCCCTTACCGTGTGTTTGTTTGTGTGTGTAAACAACAGTCCCTTCAATCACATTAACGTTCTTTAACAGCTCAATGGCATAAGAATTGGTACTCTCTGTTTCAAGTAAAAAAATTTTGTTTTGCCCTATAAATAGTGTTGCCATTAAGCCAAAAAGGTTAATTTTGTTGTTTAGTGCAAACTTATATAAAGTAAGCAGAAAAAGCTAAGTATTTAATATCCTTTATGGCTAAAAAATCAGTAAAGAAGGCGGCCAAAAAAACCGCGAAAAAAACAAGTAAGAAAACAGTTTCTAAAGCAGCAATAAAAAAGGCTGCGAAACCTGCTAAGAAAGCTCCTAAAAAGAAAAGGACTTCTTCTTTGGCAACAGGTGGCAAAAAACGCCCTGTTAAAAAAGTGGTAGCTAAGAAAAAGGTCAGTGTAATAAAAGATAAGGAAACCAGACAAGCTAATGCTATTGCGAATAAGGAAAAGAAGAAATCTGCACGTTCCCTGAGCGGAAAAACCTCTTCTCGTCGTCCTGTTAAAACGGTTACCAATAAACAAACCACTGATTTGGTGGATGCGATAATTGATGGCATGCAGGAAAAAAAAGCAAAAAACATTACTATCATTAACTTATCTGAAATTGAAAATAGTGTTTCTGATTTTTTTGTGATCTGTGATGCCGATAGTAAAACGCATGTTGAAGCGATTGCTGATTCGGTGGATGAGGTGGTTCAAAAAACAACTAGTGAAAGGCCCTTTCATGCAGAAGGATTTGAGAATGCAGAATGGATACTAATGGATTATATTAATGTTGTAGTACATGTTTTCCAGAAGGAAATCCGTGATTACTATAATTTAGAAGCCCTCTGGGCAGACGCAGAAATTACGCTTGCTTAACGCGTTTCAATAAAGATAAAACAATGAGTGAAGAGATAAAAGATAAAGAAACGCCGAAAGTTAAAAATGATGCTCAACAGAGCCCGGAAGAGGAGCGTCGCAAGCAATTCGAAAAAATGAAAGAAAAATTCTCGAAGCAACCTTCGGTTGGTGGTGGCAAGAATTCGGGAAATAATTTTTACTGGATTTATGGTCTAGTTATAGTTGGACTCTTATTCGTAACATTTTTTGGAACTAATTTTTCATCACGCATGATTGAAATCAGTCAGGTTGATTTCGAACAAAAAATGTTAGCACATGGCGATGTGAAGAATGTTGACATCGTGAACGAAAAATTCGCCCGTATTTACATTAATCCAGATAGCCTTGCTTTACGAAACGAATATAAAGATTCAAAAACAGGCGTAGCATTTTTCCCTGATAAAAAATTCCCCGGACCGCATTTCAAATTAACGATTTCTTCGGTGGATGATTTTTTACGTCGCATCGAAAAAGTTCAGGATGATGCAGGGATTTCAAAAGACAAACGTGTTTATCCTCATTCGGTTGATGAAACGAATTGGATGAACGAACTGACCTGGATTGCCCCGATTCTTATTATGGTTCTTTTATGGATGTTTATGATGCGCAGAATGAGTGGCGGAGCAGGTGGTGGTCCGGGACAGATCTTTAATATTGGAAAATCAAAAGCTGTATTGTTCGATAAAGACACGAATGTAAATATCACCTTTGATGATGTGGCCGGATTAGACGGAGCGAAAATTGAAATCCGTGAAATTGTTGACTTTTTAAAGAATCCAAAAAAATATACTGACTTAGGCGCAAAAATTCCAAAGGGTGCATTATTAGTTGGTCCTCCGGGCACAGGTAAAACTTTATTGGCAAAAGCTGTGGCAGGTGAAGCTAAAGTTCCGTTCTTCTCTTTATCAGGTTCTGATTTTGTAGAGATGTTTGTCGGTGTTGGTGCGAGCCGCGTGCGGGATTTATTTAAAAATGCAAAAGAAAAAGCGCCTTGTATTATTTTTATTGATGAGATTGATGCGATTGGTCGTGCAAGAGGAAAAAATGTTTCTGCAGGCGGAAATGATGAGAGAGAAAATACTTTGAACCAATTACTCACCGAGATGGATGGCTTCGGTACCAATAGTGGTGTTATTATTTTAGCTGCTACAAACCGTGCAGATATTCTGGATAGAGCTCTAATGCGTGCGGGACGATTCGACAGGCAGATATATGTGGACATGCCGGATGTAATTGAAAGAAAAGAAATTTTCAAAGTGCATTTGAAACACATTAAGATTGATGAAACCGTTGATGTGGATTTTTTATCGAAACAAACTCCCGGGTTCAGCGGGGCCGATATTGCCAATATTTGTAACGAAGCAGCTTTAATTGCTGCACGTGCCAATAAAAAGCAAGTGACTAAGCAGGATTTCCTCGATGCAGTAGATCGTATAATAGCAGGTTTAGAAAAGAAAAATAAAATTATTACACCGCTTGAGAAAAAAGTAATTGCTTATCACGAATCGGGGCACGCAACAGTAAGTTGGATGCTGGAATATGCTTCTCCCTTAGTAAAAGTAACTATAGTTCCGCGTGGACGCTCTTTAGGCGCTGCATGGTATTTGCCTGAAGAAAGACAAATCACAACTGCCGAACAAATCATGGATGAAATGTGTGCTGCTTTGGGAGGAAGGGTTGCAGAAGAAATTACTTTCGGTAAAGTAAGCACAGGTGCTTTAAGCGATTTAGAAAAAATTACAAAGCAGGCTTACGCAAGCATTGTGTATTACGGATTAAACGATAAAGTTGGTAACGTAAGTTTTTACGATAGCAGCGGACAATCAGAATACAGTTTTGGTAAACCATATAGTGAAGCGACAGCGAAAATCATCGATGAAGAAGTGAAGAAGATGATTGACATCGCTTACGCACGCACCAAACAAATTTTAACATTGAATAAAGAAAAGCTATCTATTCTTGCGAATAAATTATTAGAGAAAGAAGTTATTTTTAAAGAGGATTTGGAGGAAATTTTTGGTAAGCGCCCTTTCGATAAACCTGATGAGATTATTCCGGTGGTGAAACCGATTGAGAATACAAATCCAATCAATCCAATAGGATAAAACTAAATTAAATGCAATAAAAAAAGCCCGCTACATTATAACGGGCTTTTTTGTTATTTGGAGTATTGTTTATCCGATTGGAGGAGGTACATTATTAAACAAACTTGCTAATTCTGCTTGTGTTTCAGCTGCTAACCATCCGGCCATTCCTGTTTTCCAAACCTGAGTTTGTTTGGTTAATTGTCCGGCTGTTACCATTGCCTGTAATTGTTGCATATTAAACGGACCTTGTTGTTGACCATTAATTGCAACGTGGAATTGAATTACAGGAGGTGGTGTAATAGGAGGAGGTGTATTTGTATTATTTGGAGTCACTTGATTGTTCTGATACATATTGCCCATTTGATTCGCCATACCAAAGCCCATACCTGCACCTAAACCTGCGCCCATAATGCCACCGCTATTTTGATTCTCTGCGGCTTTCTCCATCGATACACCGGCTTGAAACTGATTAAAGGCTCCTAGGTTACCTAAAATACCCATGCTGCTGCGTTTGTCAAGCATGGCTTCAACTTCAGGAGGTAAAGAAATATTTTCGATTAAGAATTTAGTTAACTCTAAACCAATCTCGTTAAACTCCGGACGGATCTTATCTGTAATAATTTTAGAAACTTCATCGTAATTACTTGCGAGGTCTAATACCGGAATTTTACTTTCGGCAATAGCATCCATACCACGACTAACTGCAATGTTTCTTAATTGCTCGTTAATCTCTTCTGTTGTAAATTCTGAATTTGTCGAAGCAATTTCTTTATAAAATAAAGTAGCATCTTTTAATTTGAAAGCATAAGACCCGAAAGCACGGATACGGATCGGACCGAATTCAGCATCACGTAACATGATTGGGTTTTTAGTTCCCCATTTTTGATTGGTGAATTGTTTGGTATTGAAAAAGAAAACGTCTGCTTTAAACGGAGAATTAAATCCGTATTTCCATCCTTTTAATGTACTCATGATTGGCATATTCTGAGTGCTCAGATTATGCATGCCCGGCTGGAAAATATCGGCTGCTGTTCCTTCGTTCAAAAATAAAGCCAACTGACTTTCACGTACAGTCATTTTAGCATTCATTTTTATTTCATTCTGGTAACGTGGAAATTTCCACATGATAGTATCGTTGCTGTTGTCGGTCCATTCAATTATATCAATGAATTCGCCTTTAATCTTGTCAAATAATCCCATGGTTAAAATTTTAATGTATGAGTAAATGTAG
>JAHEYE010000223.1 GCA_023251695.1 Sphingobacteriaceae bacterium
TAGAAGGTCATGAGGAATTCAAAACTAGTCTCGAAGAAAAACAAAAAGAAATACGCGAAGAAATCGGGTATTACGACCGTACCATCCGCGATGCCAATAAAAAATTAAAAGAGTACAAAGAAAAAAACATTGAGCATGCTGTTGAAAAAAACGCTGAGCGTGAAAAATTACAGGTAGATCTCAACATTGCCCGTCGTGAATATGATTCCTTAACGTCTAACGTTTCAAGTATCGAGCAAAAGTATTCATCACTTATCGAGCAGTTGCGTAACGATAAAACAGCTTACATCAACAAAATCAATTCGAAAACAGGAGAGGTTTTCAATCACTACAATGAATTGCAGTTATTACAGAAAAACGAGTATAACAAAAAAGATACGGAATTAAAGAATAAGCGCGAAGAAACATTGGACGAAGTGAATGCTGAATCGACAGCAAAACAAATTGAGTTCAATGAATTGAAATCGGAAGAAAAAGTAATCCGCAACACACGTTTTTTCGAAACAGAGATTAAAGGGCTCGAAACAGAGCTGGCTGAATTGCGTGCTGTAAATTACAAAAACAAGAGTGAGCGTGCCATTAAGCAGAATATGATTACCACTTTACAGCGCGAATGGGAACAGTTGGAAACGAAATTGAAAACATCCCTGAACAATCAGGTGAATAAAATCAATGGAGAGATTATTAAGGTCAAGGCTGAAATAAAGGAGATCGAAGATAAATTGAATGTTCAGCATGATGCGTTTTACGGCTATCTTGAGAAAAATGTAAAAGACTGGCACACAACTATCGGTAAAGTGGTGAACGAAAAATTATTGTTCAGAACCGATCTTACGCCTGAATTCAAAGCAGAAGCCTCTAAAACTTTATACGGCATCCATTTGGAATTAGGACAGGTTGAAGTTGTTTCGAAAAGTATTGAGGAATACCAACACGAAAAAAATGAACGCTTAACACAGATCCGCGACCTCGAAGATTCTTTAAATCAATTCCAAATCACCAATGGCGAAGAAAAAATGCTAGCAGCCGACCGTTTTGGCAAGCAATTAGGGGAATTAAAAGATGATGTTAAAGTATTAGCTTACTCATTGGAACTTGCCGATAAACGCGAACAGAAATTGGCGGAGGAATTAGACGAGTGGAAGCAGAGGGCCGGTAGCGAAATCGAATCTTCTTTAAGCGGTAACCGTCAGAAATTAAATTTAATTGAAGAGGAACTTTCTGTATTAAACAAAAAGAAAAATACTGTTGTTACTGATTTCAACGTGCAGTTAGAGCGTTTACGTGTTTATAACGATGAACGTATTGGAGAATTAAAAGGAAGACAGGAAACTGAAATTTCAGAACTGGAAGTTGAAAAGAAAAACCAGGTGAAAGAATTTGAAGACAAAGAAGAGCAATTGACAAAAGAAAGAGAATCGAATTTCAAAGCCAAGGGTGTTGATAGCAAACAAATCAAACAAATTGATAACCGGATAAAGGAGCTGCAGGATGCTTTAAAAGAAATTGAACAGTATCAGCAAGTGGTGAATGATTATTTGAAAGATAAACGCGAGACTTTTGATAGATTACCGGATCTGATCCAGAAGAAAGAAGAATTTGTAAAAACATCGAACGACATGGCCGGGCAAATGGAAGAATCCACCCGTAAGTTTAATATTAAGCGCATGGAACTGAATAAGCAGAAGCGCACTTTTGATGAGGAATTAATTGAATTCAACAATGGTATTAATTTTTACAGCAATAATTTCCGCGAAACACCGGTTTATCATAAATACGCTGAAATAATTGAGCGGGCTGAACCAAAACGGAGCAGTCACAATATCATGGATGTCTGTACCCAACTATTAAAGAACGATTCTCACTTTAACGAAGAGTATGGCGCTTTCCAGCGTTATGTAAATGAATACGCCGGAAAATTCAGATTTGATAATCACTTTAATTTTATGATCCGCAACGACGCTGTTCAAAGTGAGTACGAGCGTTTTGCGCAAAATCTGCGTTCGTTCGTGAATGAAAACAAGATTGAGTTGTCATTAGCCGAAACAGCTACGCAAATTGGACTTGTTACCGACAGCATCGCAACCAAAGTAAAAGAACTCAGCGGACAAAAAGACAAGATTCAGCATATTATTACTTTAATTGCTGAGGACTTTAAGAAAGCTGAGTTTGAAGAAAGTAAACTTATTGAATTCATAAAAATAAAAATCGAGGAATCAGATAATAAAGTTTACAAATTGCTGAAGAAAGTAGAAGAATTCCGCGAAGAGCATGGTTTGGTTTACAGCGAAGGTTTATTCAATTCCGACTTTGCAACCGGCTCGAAACGCGAAATCAGTACCAAGGCAGTTCGTTTGTTGGATCAATTGCGTAATGCCATCAAAGAGCAGGAACAGGAGGAAATCCGTTTACAGGATTTATTCGAATTGAAGTTCAATATTAAAGAAGGTATGAACGAAACGGGTTGGACACACAAAATCGACAGCATTGGAAGTACAGGAACAGATATTTTAGTGAAAGCAATTATCTATATCACTTTATTACACGTATTCATTAAAGAATCATCCCACCGCTCCAGCACCGACTTTAAAGTTCATTGTATAATCGACGAGGTAGGTCAGATCTCTGCGCATTACTTACGTGAGTTATTGAAATTCGCGAAGAACAGAAATATTATGATGATTAATGGCCTACCGAACAAGAGTGGTTTGGAAAGTCATTACCGTTATACTTATCAGTTCCGTAAAGAGGATTCCGGTAACGTGCGCATCTTCCCAAGTATTGTTACTGAGGTGGAAGCGTAATGAATGTCAGGTCGAGCGTAGTCGAGACCTTTTATAGATTTCAAAAAACAATGTCTCGACTACGCTCGACATGACAAATTAATATGAGTTCAGCATTGGTCTCAGTTTTAATGCCTGTTTACAATTCCTCCGGTTTTGTTCAGGAAGCCATAGAAAGCATTTTAAACCAATCTTACAAAAACATAGAATTTATTATCATTAACGACGGCTCCGCTGACGATTCTGAAAAAATAATTCTTAGCATTAAAGATAACCGTATCCGTTATGTAAAGAATGAAAAGAACATGGGTGTGGTAGCTACACTCAACAAAGGAATTGATTTGTGCGAAGGGACTTACATTGCACGCATGGATGCAGATGATATCAGTCTGCCCGATAGAATTAAGAAGCAAGTTGAGTTTATGAACAAAAATCCGGAAGTCGGGGTTTGCGGAACGGATTACATTCAGTTTGGAAAAGGGAAGCAGATGTTAAGTAAATCGCACCGCGAACATGAATGGATTGCAGGATGGATGTTGTTTAATTCTTCCGTAGTGCATCCTTCATTGATGATAAGGACTTCAGTTATAAAAAATGAAAGGCCACATTTCGACAATTCTTTTAAGCATGTTGAAGATTATGAATTATGGAGCAGGCTTTTGTTTAAGTGTAAATTTGCGGATGTACCTGAAGCTTTATTAAAATACAGGCTTCATGCTTCGCAAGTGAGCCGCCAATTTAAAAGTGAGCAAATTGAAAACGGGAACAAAGTGCGTAAAATTCTTCTGGAGAAAGCAGGCTTTCGTTTTACAGAGCGTGAATTTCGGACGCATTGCTTAATTGGGAGTTCACAAATCATCACTTCTCTGAAAGATCTGGCTATTTTGTCCTTCTGGTTTTCGAAAATGCTCGAGCAAAACAAAAAAATAAATTTCATCGACCAATCTACTCTGGAAAAAATTCTTGCTAAACAATGGTACGATGCTTGCGGAATTACCAATTTAGGTCCGCGTGCTTATTTTTATTATCTCAAATCGAAGTGGAGTAAACTTTACAGCGGCAGCCGCGCATGGCTTTTATCGAAGTGTTTAGTGAGATGGGTTCAATAAAGAATCGCCCATTATTTTCTTAAGCATTTTATCCGAAAGGAATTCGCAACCTTTTTTAGTGAAGTGAACATAAGATTCAAGAATACTGTCGTTACGTATATCTTCAATTTTATAATCTTCCAAATCGAGTAGAGGCACATCTTCTTCTTTCGCAATTTTCCTTAGCCGCTTATTATAGTGCGCAAGCATTACAGATGTTACTTGGTCGGCATCTGTAATTTGTGTGGAAAGAAGAACTTTTACCTTATTGTTTTTGGCGATGCCGATAATGGTCCGGATATTTCTTTCATAAATATCTGCATTATACAGAACGGTCTTTAATTCATCTTTCAGAAATGCTTCATGTTCCGGTGGTGTTTCTTTACAATAACTGTAATTGGGAAATAAACGCGAATAAAATTCCCATTGCCACAAATACCTCATATGAAAATCTGCAGCTGCAAATAAAGCCGAATGTTTATTCCAGAAACTCAGATTTGTATTGCCATATAATTGCGGACCATCATCCGCGCCGTAATAAGGCGAATATTTCCGCAGCGCATCATTAAAAGTTGAATAAAGGATTATCATGTCCGGCTGATGACGCAGAACGCGGTGATAAAACAATCCAATAATTTCAGAAGTAGCGTACCCGTAACGTCCGGCATTGATGCATTCGGTTTTATTTTTTGTTTCAGATGATAATTTTTTACCAAGCAAAGCTGTCCAGGAATCTTCGTCAGAAACATAAGGGTCGAAAGTAGAGGAGCCACCCAGACAGAAAATACGGTAAGTTCCTTTTGGTTTTTCAGGATTATAGTCAGGCGAACGGAACCCCCATCGGTTAATGGAAAACGTACGTGGATTCTTTGAATCGTAAGTGATTTTTAAATTTGGTTCAAGGTCGTAATTAAAATAACCATTGGGTACAGCAAGCGTTTCGCTCAGATTATGCGTATAAGGTGCCGTGACTCCCTTTGCCGCATCATAAATTCTTAAAATAATTTCACCGCCAATAAAAATGACGATAAAAACTATTAAAATCATCGTGGTCCATTGTAAAAACCTTTTTCCGCGGGAAGCCATGCGTAAATTTAATCAAATTGTCGGGACATAAGGCTCTGTCAGCCTTTCAATTTTTTCTCTGTATTCCTTTGTCTTGACTGAATCTCCCTTTGCGCGGTAAACGGGGAGGAGGTCCTGAAGCACCGGAAGAAAATCAGGTTTTAGTTTCAGGAACTCATTATACAAAGGAATTGCGCCGGCTGTATCTTTCTCATATAACAAGGCGTTGTTCGCAGCCTCTAGTATGTTGTAGGCTTTTTCGTTCAATTGCTTTTTGTCGTAATAACCGTAAATACGTATAGCAATATATAAACCCACCGCGATAATTAAGATTATTTTGGCGGGTCGTGAAAACATGAATAAAAAAACCCTTATTCAACAATTATTTTTTGAAGAATCGTGCCTTTGGCTGAAGATATTTTCAGGAAATAAATTCCTTTGGCTTCCGTACTCAGATCAACCATTGTTTTCTTTTCTTTTATTTCAGAGCGCTTAACCAATTTTCCAACACAATCGTGAATTTCATAAGTGGCATTGTTTAAAATATCTTCGCTCAACGAAATTTCAAAAATACCGGCCGATGGATTCGGGATTATTGTACTTAAACCCTGTAATGATTTATCCTGAATAGAAGTTGTTAATGCACAATTAAGCGCAATAATCTGCGCACCCGTTACCCAGCCTGTGCCGCTGCAAGTTGATAAAGAAGCTGATTTAACGCCGGTAGCTCCCGCGCTCAACATCGGCTCGTCAGATAATTCAACATTCTCATTTCCCCAGGGATGGTTTCCTGTTGTTCCTACATCGAATCTTTCAGTTAATGAAGCCTGAGGAATAATATTAGTTTTACTGCTGTTAACGCTGCAAAAGAAAACAGAAATTAATCGCGTACAGGTTACGGTTGTTGTAATATTATTTGTTACAATGTTCGTACAATCATCCTGATTGCCTTTTGAACTTGCC
>JAHEYE010000036.1 GCA_023251695.1 Sphingobacteriaceae bacterium
ATGTTTTAGTTATTGGAATAAAAGTTTGATTATATTTATTCATGCGCTTTTTTGTGTTTATTATTTTATTGGTTATCTGTGGGGAATGTTTTCCGCAACAAGTAAAAGTGCGTCCGCTTGCGGATACTATTGGCTTTGCAGCGAATGCTGTGCAAATGGATGCCGTAATGAAACGTATTATTGAATCTCAATCGGAACAATTACTGAATAAGATTTCAGCGGCGAACATCACCGACAAAACCGTATGGAAAACCGTTATTGCCCCACATGATGATTATACCTACACTGGTTATATGTATCCGCTGGCATTGCAAAATATAAAAGCCAAAACTGTAATACTATTTGGGGTTGCGCATAAAGCTAAAATCTTAAATCTCGAAAATCAGATTGTTTTCGATAGCTATACCCATTGGCGGGCACCTTATGGTAAGGTAAAAGTATCTTCATTACGTGAAGA
Organism: Sphingobacteriaceae bacterium; assembly: GCA_023251695.1. Taxonomy (GTDB): domain Bacteria; phylum Bacteroidota; class Bacteroidia; order B-17B0; family Aurantibacillaceae; genus JAHEYG01. Next base: position 458 of record JAHEYE010000036.1, read on the forward strand.
GATAATAGCACAATTACCAAAAAATTTGTATCAGGTAAACGATTCGATGCAGAAAATAGAACATTCGCTTGAAGCCGAGATTCCTTTTCTACAATATTATAATAAGAACGTTGAGATCATTTCCATTTTGGTTCCTTACATGAATTACAGTAAAATGGAAGAAATTGCAACTCCTCTTTCAAAAGCAATTGCTTCAGTCATCAAAAACAAAAAACTGAAATGGGGCGAAGATATTGCCATTGTTATTTCGGCCGATGCCGTGCATTATGGGGATGAAGATTGGGGCGGGAGAAATTTTGCCAATTACGGTGCTGATACAGCCGGTTACAAAAAAGCAGTTGAACACGAATACGAGATTATGAACACCTGCTTTAAAGGAAATGTGGATTCGTTGAAAGTAAAAAAGTTTACTGAATATACTGTAGAACCTAATGATTACAAAGCCTACAAATGGACCTGGTGCGGAAGATATTCTGTTCCTCTTGGTTTATTGACCTCAATAAAATTATCAAAACTGCTTTCTAATACACCTTTGTATGGCACTATTTTGGGTTATACGAATAGTATTGAAAATTCGCATATTAAAGTTAGCGACTTAGGCACAATGGGCATCACCGCCAAGGCCAATATCAGGCATTGGGTGGGTTATGCGGCTATTGGTTTTAAATGATTAATTTAGATTATGAAAAAGTTTCTGGTCCTATTCGGTTTTATTTCTGCTTCACTGTTTTCACAACAAAAAACAAATACCACGAATAAAAATTTTGCATTGGTAATACATGGCGGTGCCGGTACCATTTTAAAAGAAAACATGAGTCCCGAACTCGAAAAACAATACACCGATAAATTAAACGATGCTTTAAAAGCAGGCTACGATACTTTAAGTAAAGGTGGAACAAGTGTGGATGCAGTTGTTACAGCCATTAAAATTCTGGAAGACTCTCCTTTATTTAATGCGGGTAAAGGTTCGGTTTTTACTGCAGATGGTAAAAATGAAATGGATGCCGCTATTATGGATGGGAAAACTTTGAAAGCCGGAGCAGTTGCAGGCGTAAAGACCATTAAAAATCCGATTACCGCTGCACGTTGTGTGATGGATAAATCGCAGCATGTGATGATGGTGGGTTCGGGCGCCGAAAAATTTGCGAAAACATGTAAATGCGATACCGCTGATGCCGCTTATTTCTTTGAACAAAAGCGTTGGGACCAATTACAAAAAATTAAAAAGACCGAAAAAACAGAATTAGACCATGGTTCAAGCATAAAAGCAAGCGATGTTGAGTTTAATGATAAAAAATTCGGAACTGTTGGTGTGGCAGCACTTGATCAATACGGAAATATTGCAGCAGGTACCTCAACCGGTGGAATGACCAATAAAAAATATGGGCGTGTAGGTGATGCACCGATAATTGGTGCCGGAACTTACGCAAATAATAAAACCTGCGCCATTTCGTGTACCGGTCATGGCGAGTTCTTTATCCGCGCAACGGTTGCACACGATGTTTCGGCATTAATGGAGTACAAAGGATTAAGTTTAGAAAAAGCCGCCGATGAGGTAGTCAATAAAAAATTAAAGGAAATGGGTGGCGAAGGCGGACTGATCGGTATCGATGCTAAAGGAAACATAACCATGCCTTTTAATTCGGCCGGGATGTACCGCGGTTATATGAAAAGTGACGGTAAGAAAGAGATTTTGATCTATAAATAATTCAGAGACCAGGCAATAAACCCGAAGCCGCTTTTTTCATTTCATCTTCGTTAATGGTATTGGCTTGTTCAATGGCCTTATTCAGGGTATTCAATAATTCCTTTTCAAGAATTGCTTTATCGCCGTGTTGTAAGGAAGGAGAAATAATTATTGAATTTATTTTGCGGTTACCTGTTATTTCAATGCTGATATCACCGCCTGCCCCTTCCACTAATAAAACGGTATCATCCAGTTTTTGTTTAATTTCATCGGCTTTTTTCTTCATTTCCTGAAGTTTGCCCATCATATCACCCATTTTTCCGAACATGATACTATTTTTTAAATTCTTTTGGTATTAAACAAACCGGAATTGCTTCCATTTTATGTTTGTTGGCGCTATTGCGTGAAGTGTAAATATGCATCACTTCTTTTTGGCGTTCATCCAATTCATAGTTGTCCTTATTCTCAACATAATTCATCGCCCATTCCAGTTCAGGATATGTTGCGCCAATCTGATCTTCGTCGGTTCTGTCATCTGTATACAAACCATCGGTTGGCCTTGCTTTTTGTATGCTTTCAATAATATTTAATTCAGCTGCCAGAGCATAAACTTCGGTTTTATTCAAATCCGCAATCGGACTCAAATCCACTCCCCCATCCCCATACTTCGTAAAAAAACCAATACCAAAATCTTCAACCTTATTTCCGGTACCTGCTACTAATAATTTATGATGCGAAGCAAAAGCGTAAAGTGTTATCATCCTGACACGCGAACGTACATTTGCCATGGTTAAAAAATCCTGAATGCTGTGAGGAAAATCTTTTTCAAATCCCTTAAAAATGTCGCTTAGTTCAACAGTTTGTGTTTCCACGTTTTTAAAGTTTTTTTGGAGCCACGCGATGTGTTCGGTACTGCGGTGAAATTCGGTCTGATTTTGCTTGATCGGCAAATTCAACACAATTACCTTTTTCCCTGTAAGGGCGCATAAAGTCGATGTTACAGCGCTGTCAATTCCCCCACTAATGCCAATAACAAAACCATTGGTTTTTGATTTTTCGCAATACTCTTTAAGCCAATTGCTGATATGGGCGATTATTTCTTTTTTCTTCACGCTATACAAAGGTATAAAAATAAAAATCCCCCGTTTAAGGCGGGGGATTTCAATAATTGAATTTATTTAGAATAACATACCTATATTAATCTGAACGCCGTCGCTGAACGCGCTTTGTTTCGATGCAGGTGGTTTTGTGCCTAAATTAATATTGGTTTTAATCTGATCAACTATGATTTCAGAATTACCCTGATACTGATTAATAAATCCGCGGCAATAATTAACTCCTAAAAAGAATGAAGTTGAACCCGACAAGTTATACTCGAAACCTAAACCAACATTAAGGCCTACATTAAATGGGATCAAGTCGCCTGACGGACGCATATCAGCCACTGTAACATCACCCGATGCTTCATATAATCCGGTGGCCGGACTAAATTTTAATTCTGTTAACTCATCCGTACACTTAAATTTAGTTTGGAAAGCCAGGTTACCGCCAAAAACACCAAAATACTTAAATCCGGAAATATCTTTAGTCATTAATTTTAATAAAATGGGGAGGGTAACATAAGTTGCCTTAATACTGCGGGTTTTAATCTCATAATACTTATCGTTATTGCCGGTCAGGTTGTTTGAATAAGTATTTATAGGACCATTTGTGAAATTGGTTTTCTCGGAATCTGTGTAGGCATTGTCTTTTGTTAAGATATAGCCTTGCCCGTTCTTGTAAATTTGCTTCCCGCCTAAAAAATCGCCTCCAATACCGGTTACAAATGCAGCTGTAGAAGTAATTCTGAATTGCATTTGTAAGCCAAAACCAAAACCGAACTTAATTCCGTTTTTATCTACCGATTTTGTATCGGTGCTTCTTAACCAAGTTGGCGTTGGGGTCACTTTTAACCCGAAGCGGAATTTCTTATCATCATCACCTTCTCCTGCAACCAAGGTATTTACAATTAACAAGGCTGCCGTCGCAATTGAAAAAATCTTTTTCATGATTTACGTATTTTAAAATTATCTTTACAAAGATAAAATTATTTCCCAATGAAGTATCTTAATAAGTTGTTTATAACCGTATTTTTAGCAGGCTTATATACAGGTTGTAATCCCGGAAAACCGGATGTGGATATAAGTACAATTAGTACTCCTGAAGTAAAATTCATGCGTTTCGAAAAAGATTTTTTTGCCATCACAGCCCAAAATATTAATGTTAAAAAAAAGGAACTCGAAAACAAATATGGTGCCTTCTATTATATGTTTGTAAATACTATTAATGGACGGGGCAACCCCAACGATACCAACAGCATTTTGGAATTTACCTCTAATAAAGACATGAAAGATGCTTATGCGGAGACCTCGAAATCGGTGACTGATGCTGATGTTTTGGAGCTTGAAAAAGAACTAAACGATTGCCTGAAACGATTCAAATATCACTTTCCTAAACGTAAATTACCAAAGCGTTTTGTAACCTGCATGAGTGGCTTCGATTACAATTTTGCTTACCCCGATTCGGTAATGGCAATCAGTTTGGAAATGTATTTGGGCAGGGACAATGAGTTTTATAAAATGCTGCAATGGCCCAATTATCAGGTAAGGGTTTTGAATAAGGAATACATGCTGCCTGATATGGTGCGCGGTTGGCTGATCTCTGAATTTGATAACGCCCAACCTGTAAATAATCTATTAAATAATATGATACAGTTCGGGAAGGTATTTTATGCTACAGATGCCCTTTTACCTGAAGTGCACGATAGTTTGAAAATTGGTTATACTGCCGAACAAATGAAATATTGCAAGACCTATGAAAAAAACGTTTGGGGCTTTTTTGCAGAAAACAACCGTTTATACGAAAACAATTTGAAAACAGTGGGTGAATTTATCAGTGATGGTCCTTTTACCTCAGCCATCAGTAAACAATGTCCACCCCGTATCGCCATGTGGATAGGCTGGCAGATCGTACGGAGCTACATGAAAAACAATGAGTCGGTGAGTTTGGCGCAATTGATGGATGAAAAGGATGCACAGAAGATATTAAGTAAAAGCAAGTACAGACCTTAGGGATGTTAAAGGTTAATGGTTAAACACAGATTCGTATATTCGTAGCAAATTCGTAATTCGTAGATGAAGACAAGTGAAATAAGTTTTAAAGTAACGGTAGATGATAGTCATTTACCGGTAAATATTGAATGGGAGGCTAAAGATGCGGGTGAAAAGAGCGCCAGCAAAAGCGTGATGATTGCCTTATGGGACGCAAAAGAAAACAACACTATGCGTATTGATTTATGGACAAAAGACATGAGTATTGATGAAATGAAGAAGTTCTATGTTCAGAATGTAATGACCTTAACCGAAACTTATTTAAGAGCCACTAATGATATTGAAAGTGCTAAGGAAGTCAAAGCCCTATTTTCTGAGATTGGACGGAAAATTGGTGTTCTTAAATAAAAAACCCGCCCTCGTTAAACGATTGGCGGGGATTTAATCTTTCTTATTAAATACTAAGCGGCTTCCTTTTTTACTTCTTTTAAGCCTTTAGCCGAATCGAGCATTTTCTGAACGCTTTCTTTTGAAAAAGGTTCTGCTTCGCTGCTTTTAATGTCCTCAAAAACATAAGTTGAGTTTCCTAACTTCTGGATGCTGTAAAAATGGAACTCCGATTTAGTGATTTCACTTTCCCACATAATGGTTGTAGGTTCCTCAACGATGAACGATTTGAATTTATTCACCTCATCGGCTTTCACATCCGATTTGCGGAGTTCAATGTCGCCCGGATCTTCAGTAATCGATACTTGGAAGTTCTTACCCACCCTGACTTCAAGTGCACCCCAGGTTTGCTCCATAATTTCCATTTTACCAAAAGTTGAATCGGGAACAAAGATGGTGAAAGGTTTTCCGTATTTGCTCAAATCAAGTGTTACCATTCCGGCAGGTGCCTCAACAGCCGGTTGATCTTCCTTTTTGCCGCCGCAGCTTTGCAATGTAACAACTAATGCAAAGGCCATAATTAAAGAATATACTGTTTTCATGATGTTTGGTTTTATGATGTAAAGATAAATTAATTCGTGAATCTATTGCAATGCTGAATTTTTAAATCCGTTCGCATATAGGCATAAAAAAACCCCGCTTGGCGGGGCTCTTTCTTAAAAAAGAAATTATTTCTTTCTTTTAGCAGCTTTTTTCTTACCGCCTTTTTTCTTAGCCGCTTTTTTCTTAGGAGCAGCTTTTCTTTTTGTTGCTTTTTTTGCCATGGTTTCTTGTTTTTGAGTTTTTGTTAATACGAAGTAAACAATTTTCTCGTTCACTGCTTAAAATAAGCTAATTATTTTTTCAACATAAAAATGTTGATATTGTTAATTACTTTGAAATCGCGATTTGAACTCAATTTGTTTTGATGCGGAAATATTTTCTGAATTTGTTTTTATTTTTTTCTTTCAATCCTCTGCAACCATTGATTTTACTATATGTACAGAGCATCGTGAAAAATTATTTTCTGAATTTATTTTTATTTTTTCATCAAAATGTGTTGATTTTTTACTCCACTTTCCATTCCGTTTCCGAATCCCAATCGGCCAGTAATTTTATGGCCAAACCATTAAAATAAATTGTTTCGGGCTGTTTTTGAAGTGAAATACTGCCTGTATCCCACTTTTTATTCTGATTCTTATCTTCAATTACTTTCGCAAAATAATTGCCGGGAACTAAATTTTTAAACTTCACCACCTGTTCTGCGCTCGATGTCAAACTCATTTCAATGTATTGCTCGGCAATTACAATCTCAGATGCATCAATCAACTGTACAATGTAATTTTCTTTCCGTGGTAGCAATAATTTCAGGTTTAGCTTGGCATAATCCAATGCTTCTGTTGTTTTAAAGCTAATTTTAGCGGAATCACTTTCGGTTCCAATCATTGTTTTGAAAGCGCCTTTTATGAAAAGAAGATCATAATTAGTGCCGGGAAGAAGCTTATTATCTATTCTAAAAGAATTTTCCGTCTTTTTACTGAGTTGAAGCCCGGTTTTAATGATTGAATCGGTTTTATACCTTAATATCGTCTTTGAAGCATCAAAACTCTTTTCATCCATCCAGTTATTGAATACTAAGAACGGATCTGCAAAATAATCCAATTTAGTTCCATTCAAAGGACCCAGATCAATTGTAAGAATACTTTTGTTTTCTGCCTTTAATCGCTCAAATCTTTCTTTTGATGATACAGTTATCGAAACAGTATCCGTTTTATTAATATCAGGATGATGTACCAGTAAACGCAATGTGTCAAAAATATCTTTATAAAACACTTTACAGGTATCGTTGATACCCGAGCCACCCGAAATATTAGTTTGTTGGTTCTTATAATAACATTCCACCACATTTTTCAGTTCCCTGTTATAAACAAGGTAAGCTACACCATAGATAGGTGAAGATGCTTTTTTCAAAAATACTTTAGCCGGAGGTTCTTTAAAGGTTTTAAGCATTAACACACTGTCTTCACCAGTTTTAATAAGATTATTAGAAAATCCAACTGCTTCTTCACCGCCATCAAACAGTAAATTTTTATTATAATCGGTAAAGGCAAAGATTTTAAAGGATGCTTTAGGTAAATACGATAATTTATAAGACCCACTCTCATTTGTTTTAGTGAAGTAAAGTGGTTTCTTTTTAAAAACAACACTATCGCTTTCGTTGGCCGTATATAAACCCACGGTTGTTTCCTTTTCCGGCTTAAGGTTGAAGGCTTTTGTAACCTTTCCCTCGATAAAAAGTGAATCAATGAAGTTCCCTGTTGAAAAAACAAATTCGAAATTTGAAATAGCATTCGATTCGCGCATATCTGAAATCGCATTTCCGAAAAACAGCCGGTAAGTAGTATTCGGCATCAGATCCTCAAGAAATTTTACCGTTACCGTCTTTCCGTTTGCTTCAACCAAAGGCCTTTCTTTGGTTTGTGGCGTTACTACTAATTGATTGGCAATATCGCGCACCTGAACAAATTCATTAAACCTGAATTCTATGACCTTTCCTTTAAAATTTAATGTAGCATTAACCGGATTGGATTCCATCAGTTTAGGTGCCTCCAAATCTCTTTGTCCGCCATTTAAAGGTATTACCTGGGCACAACGGCAAAAGAGCAGAATAACACAGACTAAAATTATATTGAAGTTTTTTTTCAGATGATTAAATTCTCATAAAAATAACGAAATCCCCCGAAATCAATTCCTAAAAAAACAAAAATGAAAATATGGCGGGTTTTACTTTTCAGTTACCCAATTACGGTTTTGCTGACGGGAAAACCTAAGACCCAGCATTATTTCGTGGGTTCCTGAACTGTATTTACGGATATTAGTGGTAGGAAAATCGTAAGAGTAACCAAGCATCCAATAATTCTTAAACATAAATCCGAGTAAAGCAGTATAAGCATCGTTGTGACGGTATGCGCCACCAAGCCATACTTGTTCTTTATATATAACCCTTGCCCCAACATCTAACTTAAATGGCGCCGGCGTGGCATATTTCAATAAGAAAGACGGTTCAATTATAAAATCATCGCCAATATTGAACTTATAAGCAGCATTTACATTAAAATGAGTAACCAATGTTGAACTGTTATCGGAACCCGGATATAAATTAATACGGCTTTGGTAAATTTGAGGGACTGCAATGCCAAAATAAAACTTCTTGTTATGAACCAACAATCCGGCACCAAAATCGGGCACATATACGGTTTGATATTGTACAAGCAGGTTATCATCTCCCGCATCGTGTAATATTAATTTATGCCCGTCGATACCCCATTGCAAAATTCCTGCACTTATACCTAAGGACATTTTTGTTTCTTTATTTAACTTGATATGATAGGCGTAAGAAAAATTTAACCCTACCCTACGCGTTGGACCAACAATATCGGTAAACAAATGCATCCCAAGTCCCATGTTTTTTGCTTTGAGCGGACCATGAGCAGTTAAGATATAAGTACGCGGAGCATCGGTAATGCCAATCCACTGATAACGGTTATTGGAACGCACATCTGCAAATTCCTCTTTACCTGCCACAGCCGGATTAATAGCAAATTCGTTAAGCATATACTGTGTGTATTGCGGCAACTGCTGAGCTTTTAACTGCGCTACAAACAATACGCTTAATATGTATATTATCTTTTTCATTTATCTGAAAATGGTTAAAGGCCCTGTATATGCTTTAGGGAAGTTGACATGATGTAAATCAATAATATAATAATATGTACCCACAGGTAAATCTTTTCCTTTGTATTTTCCATCCCATGGGGTATTGTACCCGGTTGACCGGAATAACAACTCACCCCAACGATTGTATATCTCCACTTCACAATTAGGGAATTGCTGGATGTTATCAATCACCCAATAATCATTTTTACCGTCGCCATTATTACTGAAACCATTTGGTATGAATATTTCAGGGAAAATATGCACATGCATCGTATCAGAACCCACACAACCGTTAATATCAGTAACCATTACCGTGTACGTTGTGTTAACTGTATTGGATGCCGTTGGATTCGGGATTGAACCGTTATCCAGTGTAGTTGATGGAATCCATGTATATGTAACACCTGTAGGACTTGTTGGCGAACCACCAATTACGGTTGAAGTAAATATTGTAATTGTATAATTTGGTCCTGCGTCAACAAGAGGTGGAATGTTTGAAGTTATCTCTATAGTATCACGGCTTATACAAACACCATTAGTTGCTACTAAAACATAAGTTGAAGTACCGAGGGCCGGAGAGACGGTTGTTATTAAAGTATTTGTGAATGACACAGCACTTGGCAACAAGAACCAGTTATAGGTTACGCCGCCATTTGATGCAGATCCGTTGAGAATAAATGTTCCGCTCTGACAGAATGAAGAATCCTGACCGGCTACAGCCAGAACAGAAACGGTTGGCACAATTATCATTATTGTATCTTTTCTGCAACCCGCCAGATCTGTAAGCGATAAAGAATAAGTTCCTGATAATACATTTATCAATGATGAACTTGAACTTGTAAATGTGGCAGGACCGGTCCACGAATAAGTATAAGCAGGCAAACCACCGGTTACAGTTGTTGTAATGGCCCCGTCAGGTGCAGTATTACAACTTGAGTTCACAACATTTGCATTTAAAATCAGCACCGGAGGATTAATTAAAGTATAAGTATTAGATACTGTACATCCGTTAGCATCCGTTACAGTTGCTGCATAATTACCCGCACATAAATTAGTAATTGGGTTGGTACTGGCCGGTGGAGTCCATGTATAGGTATAAGGCAGCACGCCACCATTAGGTATTAACGTGATGGAACCATTACATTGGTTATTACAATCAGGCGTATTCAAATTCGGTAAGCCCAATAACAATGTTGGTGGCTGTGTTATTGTTACACTTTGTATTGATAAACATCCATTTGTAGAAGTCACAGTAGCAGTAACAACCCCGCTACATAATGCTGTAGCAGTACTTGTGTTTGCTCCGCTTGAAACTGTACCCGCACTCCAGCTAAATGTAAATGGTGCAGTACCTGAAGTAACCGATAATGTTGCAATCGCATTACAGGTTCCGTTACATAATGCAGGTATTGATGAGAAATTAAATACAGGTGAATTAACATTGGTAAGAGGTAAAACAATTGTTTTAGAACAGCCTGCACCGTCAGTTACAACAACTGTATAAGTTCCCACTCCTAATCCGGTAACACTTGAAGTTGTTGCGCCTCCGGGTGACCATAAATAAGTATATCCCGGATTACCGCCTGTAACAGTTAATGAAATAGAACCTGTATTTACTGTACAAGAAGGCTGCGTTACAAAAGGAGTAACAGTTAAATCACTCGCCGATGCAATAGTTACCGATGCATTTCTAATACAACCCATCGCATCTGTCATCTGTACAAAATAAGTACCGGCACATAAACTACCGACCGATTGTGAAGCTGAGGCTGGCGATAACCAACTATAAGTAATAGGAGCTGTACCACCAACAGCAGTTACAGTTGCCGCACCGTTGCATTGTGCAAAACAGGTTTCGTTGATTTGATTAATTATTTCACTTGTTATTCCACTCGAGTTGTTAATAGGCACATTTACATTTTGCAAACATCCATTCGCATCGGTAATTGTTACCATATATATACCGGCACATAAATTTGTTTCAGTAGCTACTGCACTTCCACTACTCCATGTATAAGTATAAGGACCTGTTCCACCTGCCGCAGTTACAGTTGAGGCGCCATTACACAATCCACAGGAAGGTGAAGTAATTGCAGAACTTAATGTTATTGGTGCAGGAGAAGTAACAGTTCCTCTTAAAGTATCAAAACAACCCTGCGCATCTGTTATTACTAAGAAATAATTTCCACTACATAAATTAAAAGCCTGGGAAGTGGATTGTCCTAAAGGATCGCTCCAGTTATAAGTGTACGGAGGCAAACCGCCTGCAACACTCGCCGCTAATAAACTACCGTTACAATTTCCAAAACAAGTATTATTAACTGCTACACTACTCGCCGTAATATTTACCGAACCCGGTAAATTAAATGTTTGAGTGGCCACACAATTTTTAGAGTCTGTAACAGTAACCGTATAAAGACCCGGACAAATATTTGTTACAGATGAAGTCGATGCTCCGGTGCTCCAGCTATAAGTATAGGCTGCAGTACCACCAACAGCATTCGCAGTTAATGTTCCATTACAATTTCCGCTGCATAAGGGCTGATTGACAGTTGTGCTCGGATTTAATACCGCAGGCTGATTAATTGGTACGGATTGGAAGAATAAACAATTATTCGCATCTGTGATTTGTGCAGTATAAGTTCCGGCGCATAATCCTGAAATCGGATTTACAGTTGAAGCAGGCGTAACCCACACAATCGTATAGCCCGGTGTTCCTCCTACCGGATTTGTTACAGACGCCGCGCCATTGCACTGACCATTACAAGCTACATCTGTAAACGAAACTGTTGCTCCACTTGGTCCGTTTGAATTACTTAATGGTATTAAGAAAGTACTTGTGCAAGTATTTGCATCGGTAACTGTAACAGTATAAATACCGGCGCAGACATTTATCGCCACAGTTCCAACAGCTACAGAAGGATTCCAAGTTAAAGAATAATTAGGTGTACCACCTGAAGGAACCACGGTTATTGAGCCATTACAAACACTACATGAAGCAGGGCTCGCCGACGGATTAATTGTTAATGTAAGTGGCCCGGTTAATATTACTTGTTGCGTATCTAAACAACCTTTATTATCCCTAACTATAACACTATAAGTTCCGGCACAAATACCGGTAACGCTTGGTGTATTTGCTCCTGTGGTCCAAGTATAAGAATAGGCTGGTGTTCCGTTTGCCGGATTACTTACCATTACACCATTACACGCACCCGGACAAGAAGGATTTGTAAATGAAGCGTTGGCTAATAAAGCCGGAGGATTATTTAATGCGGTTACATTTTGTCCGGTACAGCCATTGACATCTGTTACAATCACAGTATAATTACCGGCACACAAACCTGTTGGATTTTGTCCGGAACCTGTCGCAATCCAGGAATAAGTTAATACACCTGTTCCACCAATTGCAGTTGTTGTAATGCTTCCGTTACAAACACCATTACAGGTTGGATTGGTTGGTGTAACAGTTACTGTAATTCCGGTTGGTGAATTAATTACAAAGCTCTGAGTTAGCATGCAACCATTTGCATCGGTTATTGTATTTGAATAATTTCCTGCGCACAAACCTGTAATTACACTTGTTGTTACCGCTGAACTTGTCCAGCTATAACCGTAGCCCGGTGTACCGCCACCCGCTGTTATGGTTGCGCTTCCATTACACTGCGAATTACACAATGCAGACTGAACGGTTAACGTTCCTGTTAAAGGACTTGGCTCAGAAATCTGAACTGTTACTGTTGTTACACAATTATTAGCATCAGTAACTGTAACTGTATAAATATTGGCGCAGAGATTAATTAAATTATTTAATATGGAACCAGGGAATGCACCAACCGGTGTCCACGAATAAGTATAAGGTGCGGTACCGCCCGAAGGAATAGCCGTAACGGTTCCGGTACAAGCGCCATTACATAAGGCATCCCGTTTGGTAAATATAACTGTTACAGATGAAGGTTGCGTAACAACAAAAGTTTGTGTGAACCGACAAAAATTTGCATCCAAAACATCAAGTGTATAGTTTCCGCCACAAATATTATTCAGTGTTGGTGAAGCCACCGCACCAGGCGTCCAAGAGTAAGTATAAGGAGATGTTGCTCCTGCAGCTGCGGTCGTTATTGTTCCGTCACATGCTACACCGCATTTAGGATTTATTACAACAGGATTTAAGCTGAATGTTGGAGGTGCGGCAATTGAGAGTGTTTGTGAAATCAGACAATTTGTTGCATCGCTTACGTTAACAGCAAATGTTCCTTGACATAATCCGCTGACAACGGAGTTGGTTGAAACAATCGGAAAAGCCCAGTTAATATTTATTGGTGCAGTACCTGTTACATTAACGGTTGCTGAACCGTTACATAATACGGCACAAGTTATTGATGATGATGTTACGGTAACTGTTGGTCCCGTTGGATCGCTTAGCGTGGCAATTAATGTTTGAGTACAACCTGCAGCATCTTTTATCGTTAAGGTGTAAGATCCGGCTCCCACATTAGTTAATACCGAAGTAGTTTGCGCAGAAGGTGTCCATGTATATGTATATGGTGAACTGCCTCCACTAACCTGGGCAGTAACTGAGCCATTAGTTCCACCGCAGGTGGAGGGACTCACCGGCGTAAAAGTTGCAGTAATAGCAGTCTTATCAATAACTGTAAATGTTTGGGAACTTAAACAATTATTTACATCTCTAACATCCAAAGAATAAATGCCCGCACATAACCCTGACGCATTTGGTGTTCCTTGTCCTGCACCTGGTGCCGGCGTCCATGTATAAGATAAAGCACCGGTTCCGCCGCTTGCGGTTACATTTATGATACCATTGCATGATCCATTACAGGAGGGGCTTGTTATGGTTGAAGTAATAATTATTGCAGGTGGATTTACAAAAGTTATTGTGTTTGTGTTTATACAACCTAAAGCATCTTGTACAGTTACGGTATAAGGACCAGCACATAAAGAAGAAGCTGTAGAGGCATTTCCGCCAACAGGTGACCAAGTATAAGTATAAGGTATTGTACCACCACTAGGATTTGCATTTGCAATTCCTGTACAACCGCTATTACAGGTTAATAAAGTTCCGGTTGTTGTAATACTTACAACAACACTTTGTGCAACGTTTACAGTTACAGTTCTGCTGCAACCTTTCGTGTCAACAACATTTACAGTATAAACTCCTACACATAATCCACCTGGAGTTGGTGTACCTTGTCCACTACCCGGAGCTGGTGTCCATGTATAAGAATAACCGGGATTTCCTCCAGCAGGAGTTATGGTTGCCGCACCAATACAAATATTACAGGCCGGTACAACACTATTAATGGCAACAGATAATAAAGGAGGCGATGTTATAATAACGTTTGCATTTTGAATACAGCCATTAGCATCTGTAACAGTAACAACATAGTTACCGCTGCATAATCCGGCAACTGTTCCTGTTGTATTTGTGGTAACAGGAATTGTATTCCATGAATAAACATAAGGTGGTGTTCCACCGGAAGCATTCGCTGATGCAGAACCATCGCAACTACCAGCGCAATTTGTAGGCACAGCAGTTGTAGAAATAACAATAGGTGGAGGTGCAGTTACAGTAGTAGATGATGTTAGCTGACATCCATTAGCATCAGTGATTGTCAAAGAATAATTTCCTATACATAATCCGCCAATGGAAGTTGCTGTACTTCCTGTTGACCAGTTATAAGTATAAGTTGGCGTACCACCGGTTACTGTTGAAGTTACTGTTGCGTTACAACCACCATTACAACTTGGTGAAGTTGGCGACAAGTTTACTGTTAATGTTGTTGGTGCCGCAACAGTAACCACAGTTTGATTGGTACAACCATTTGCATCACGGATGTTTAAAGTATAAGTACCGGCACACTGTCCGTTAATTGTTGGCGCTACAATAGTAGCTGTTGGCGTAGTCCAAGTATAAGAATAGGCCGGAGTACCACCTGAAGCGCTTCCTGCTAATGAAGCGTTACAAGAACCGCCACAAGTAATTGATGTAGTTGTTGCAGTAATGTTAAGTGCATTGGGTTGCGCAAGGTTTATAGTTTGGGTCCGAACACATCCGCCCGTAGCATCACTGATCGACAAGGTATAAATACCAGCTGTTGCACTTGCGCACAAACCATTAAAGGTTGCGGACACAGAACTTGAAACTGTTCCCGTAAAAGTTGTTGATGTTAAAGTGTAATTATATGGTCCTGTGCCTCCTGTTGGTACCGAGGTTATTATGCCTGTACAAGCCCCATTACAACTTACCGATGTCGTTGTTAGATTCGGCAATATTGGCAATGGTTGTGAAATAGAAAAAGTTGCGATAGGCACAGTACAAATTCCGTTTGCAACAGTTAAAGTATAAAGCCCGGCGCATAAAGCACTAACGGTCGCCGTACCCTGACCTGAAATAACAGAAGGTGTCGGCGCTGTCCATGTATAAGTAAATCCTCCGCTTCCGCCTGTTGCAGTTGCAGTTGCCGAACCGGTACAGAGTCCGTTACAAGTTATACTGGTTTGAGCAACAGTTAAAGTTATTGGGGGGGGCTGTGAAATAGTAACTACTGTCTGACTTGTACATAAAGAGGCATCTGTTACAGCAATAGTGTACGACCCTGCACATAAACCGGTAATACTTTGTGAATTGCCAATAACAATAGGTCCGGTTGCTGTCCATGTAAAGGTAAATGGTGGTGTTCCCCCGCTTTGTCCGGCATTAGCGCTACCGTTACAAGTACCGTTACAGGCTGCATTAGTAAATGTGGGAGTTAATGTAATTGGCGGTGGTTGTGAAATAGCAAATGTTTTAGTGAGAACGCATAAGTTGACATCACTAATTGTTACAGTATAATTAGTAGGTGCGGGTGTGTTTGAACCACAAAGTGCGCTTGCGAGTGCAGTTGTACCTCCAACTGGTGCCCAGAGATAAGTATATCCAGGCGTGCCTCCGCTTGCATTTACTTGAGCACTTGCATCACAGTTAGAGCCACATGTAACATTAGTTTGAGATTGCGTTGCAGTTAAGGGCGATGCCGGTTGCGGCAAAGGCGAAGAATAAATTGTTGTACAACCTTTACTATCTGTTACAGTTGCTGAAATTGGACTGACCGTAGCACATAAGCCGGTAAGTGATGCCGTTCCGCCAGCACCAATTGCTGCTGTTGCACCAGTACTCCAGTTAATAGTAAAACCGGGTGTACCTCCTGTTGGAGAAACTTGTGCTGAACCGGTACATGCACCGAAACATGTAATGCTTTGCGTAATTCCATTTGCTACCAAAGGCGGAGGAGCTGCCAGCGTTTTTGTCGCAACACCTGAACAGCCATTTTTATCGACAATGGTAAATGTGTAGACCGTATTTCCACACATGCCGCCAATGGTAAAACCACCGGCAGTATTAATAATGGTTGGTGTTGTTGTTGCGGGGTTTACAGTAATTGTATAAGGGAAAGTTCCGCCGCCGACATTCAATGTCATTGAACCATTACAACTTAAATTACAGCTCGGTTGTATTTGCGCCAGTGTAGTTAATGCGTAAGAAGGTGGTTGAAAATTAAAATTACTTGTTGCCGAACCATTCACTGTTAAAGGAATCGGAATAAATGTAACAACGTCGAAAACAGTTGCTACGTACTGTGCCGCTGCGCAATAACAAAGACCACCAACGGTATATGTACCACCGGGTAATAAATTAGTTGTTGCAATATTATTTGCAGTAACCGAACAACTAACATCACCACCAACCACTAAATTATACGTGCTAGTACAGGTTGCGTCAATTGTTAGAGTGAATGAACCTGTACAAGCTCCTGCACATTCAGGAAGCGTTAGAATAGAGCCCTGACAAACAGCAGTTAATTTATTATCTACCAATTTAGCTTGTGAACCGAAATTGGTATTGTTCAGGTTTACATCGGGTGATGAGAACGGCGCATAGAATCCAAATTTATTCGCATTGAAAACAGGAGCATTTTGGATCTTGAAAGAGTTGCTGATGTTAAAATAAGAAGTGTCGATAAAAAACTTTGTTGAATTTCCTTTCACAGAAACATCGCTTGCAGTTAGTGAAGAATATCTGAAATGATAATTACCGTTTTCGAAAGCAATCGTTTTATTAAGTTCCATAAAAAGAGGAGATAAATTATATTCCCCTTCATAGAAAAACACATTACACTTTAACTTATTCATGTTAAAGTTTACTTTATTTAAATTCGAATTCGGTGAACGGAAAATTAAATCACCTGTAAAATCAAATTGAACCGAAGCAGATAATTGAAAAGAAGATTGAACATTTAAAGTTGAATGAGCACTGTTTGAGAAAACAATTTTGCATTTATTGTTTTGGGCATTGAACGACCGTACTTTTGAAAGAGAGGGAATATCAATATTCACCCAATCGGTTCCGCTTTTATCATCAAAAACAACATCGGTAAAAAAAGTAGGTATTTGCTGTGCTGAAGGGCCTCCGCTTACTAAAGACCAATGCGTTGGGTCATTAAAGCTTCCCGAACCCCCTACCCAATACAACGTTTGTGTGTAAACACCTGTAAAAGAGCAAAATAGAATTGATATGAGGAGTAAAAATCTTTTCACACAGAGGGCCATAAACTTTAAAAGTTTTACGAATTTAAGTCATAAAAGTTACTAATAAACGGGCACATAACCATATAATTAACATTTTGACTGTTGGAAATGTATTTCGTACTTAGTGAATGTATTTTATGAATTAGTTTATGGAAGAAAATCCTTGGATAACAAATAGCTCAGAAATGGTTTATGAATCCCCTTGGATCAAAATAACTAAACATGATGTTTTGAATCCGGCAAATAAGACTGCTACCTATAGTGTAGTACATTTTAAAGGCCTTGCAATTGGCATCTTAGCGCTTGATAATGAATTAAATACATGGCTTGTTGGACAATGGCGTTATCCTGTAAATGAATACAGTTGGGAGATTCCGGAAGGTGGCGGGGCTTTGGATGTTGAACCAGTTGAATCGGCTAAAAGAGAGTTAAAAGAAGAGACCGGAATTATTGCGAAAAATTACACTGAAATCATGCGTATGCATTTGAGTAATTCGGCCACCGATGAACTCGCTATAATTTACATTGCAACAGGCCTTTCGTTCGAAAATGCGGAACCCGAAGAAAGCGAAGTTTTGCAATTGAAAAAAATTCCGTTAAATGAAGCTTATCAATGGGTAATGGAGGGCAAAATAACCGACGCCATTACCGTAGCCGCCGTATTAAAAACCAAAATTTTGTTAGAAAAAGGACTGCTGAATTTGAAGTAACATAAAATTCATACCTTTATTATCCCTTTTTTATGAGAAAACTGATAGAAAATTTTCCCAACCAATTACGCGAAGCTTTAGATATTGCTAATGCCTCTCAACTTTCGCCTAAGCAAAACATACAAAACATTGTCATTACCGGTTTAGGCGGTTCAGGAATCGGCGGAACAATTATTTCTGAATTGGTTGCCGGTGATTGTCCGGTACCCGTTTTAATTAATAAAGATTATTTTCTTCCTGCCTTCGTTAATTCAAATACGCTCGTTATTATTTCTTCTTATTCGGGAAACACTGAAGAAACACTTGAAGCAATGCAACAAGCTTTAAATAAAAAAGCACAAATCGTTTGCATTACCAGTGGCGGAAAGGTTGAAGAAATTGCGGAACAAAATAAATTAGACGTAATTAAAATTCCGGGAGGAAACCCACCGCGTTCGTGTATTGGTTATTCATTGGTTCAGCTTATAAAAGTCTTTGTTCATTTTGGTTTTGCAAAAGTTTCTGTTTTGACAGAGGTGAAAAATGCAATTGATTTACTGGAGAAAGAAAACAAAAGTATTATTTCAGAATCAGAACGTATTGCCAAATTATTATTGAACAAAATTCCGGTTATTTACTCACTAGGATCTTGCGAAGGTGTTAGCGTAAGATTCCGTCAGCAGATTAACGAGAACAGTAAAATGCTTTGCTGGCATCATGTTTTTCCTGAAATGAATCATAACGAATTGGTGGGCTGGACCACAAAAAACGACCATCTTGTTGTTCTCACGTTCCGCACATCATTTGATTACAAGCGTACACAAAAAAGATTTGAAGTTTGTAAACAGGTATTTGAAAAATATTGTTCCGGCGTTTATGATATTAATGCCAAAGGAAATTCTAAAACTGAACAATTCTTTTACCTCATCAATATTGGCGACTGGATCAGTTTAATTTTAGCTGAATTAAAAGGTATCGACCCGGTTGAAGTGAATATCATCGATCATTTGAAGAAAGAACTTTCCAAATTTTAATGCCCAAAAACAAAGCGGTAATATTTGAAGACCTTGCTTTAATGGATTACAAACTTTGCTGGGATTACCAGGAAAATTTGTTCAATAAAACCATAAAAGAAAAACTTTCTAACCGCGATAACAACACAGAATTTCCGACTACCAATTATTTATTATTTGTTGAACATCCTCACGTTTATACAATCGGAAAAAGCGGTGATGAAAAAAATTTATTGGTCGACGAAAAAACACTTGAAGAAAAAGACGCTGCCTATTATAAAATTAACCGCGGCGGCGATATAACGTACCACGGTCCGGGGCAATTGGTAGCCTACCCTATTCTTGATTTGGATAATTTTTTTACCGACATTCATAAATATCTCCGCTTACTTGAAGAAACAATCATCCTCACACTTGCTGAGTACGGAATCAAAGGCGAAAGAAGCGATGGCGAAACCGGTGTTTGGATTGATATTAATAATCCCGCGAAAGCAAGAAAAATTTGTGCATTCGGCGTTAGGTGCAGCAGATGGGTAACCATGCACGGCTGGGGTTTTAATGTTAACGCCAATCTCGATTATTTCAACAACATCATTCCCTGCGGTATTGAAAATAAATCGGTTACAAGTTTAAACAAAGAGTTAGATGTTAAAGAAGTAAACATGCTTGAAGTGAAAGAAAAACTCAAAAAAAACTTCTGTACTTTATTCGGATGCAATATTATTGAGCTTTCCGACGTTAATAGATAAGGATGCTTAAGAAAGTTTTTAAATACTTCTTTTACTTTATCCTCTCGTTAATCGTTCTGATCAATCTCATCATACTTTTCTCGGGAAGATTTTATTTGTATAAAGGAATTTGGAACACTTATCTTTCGGGCCGGGGCGGACCAAGCGCTACGGAATATCAAATTTTTAAAAACAGAAAAGTGGAAGCGCAAAATGGCGCCTCGCTCACCCAATCAAAATTATACAACACCGCCAAACTCCCTAAAGAGGCCGATAGTTTGTTTGAGAAATTTGATGCACATGCTTTGGTGATGGTGAGAAACGACAGTTTATTGCACGAGCAATACTGGGATGGTTTCAGCGATACATCACATACCAATTCGTTCAGCATTGCAAAAACCTATTGTAGTATTTTATTGGGTTGTGCTTTAAAAGACGGCTATGTAAAAAGTTTAGACCAACCCGTGGCGGATTTTATTCCCGAGTTTAAAACAAAAGGAAAAGAGAAAGTTACTTTGAGGC
Organism: Sphingobacteriaceae bacterium; assembly: GCA_023251695.1. Taxonomy (GTDB): domain Bacteria; phylum Bacteroidota; class Bacteroidia; order B-17B0; family Aurantibacillaceae; genus JAHEYG01. The sequence continues at coordinate 20,909 of JAHEYE010000036.1, forward strand.
ATTTGGTAACTATGACCTCAGGAATTGGTTTTGACGAAAGCTATGTAAATCCTTTTGCTTATCCAGCAGAAGGTTATTACGGCAGCGATGTTTTGGCAGCATGTAACAGATATGAAATGAATGAGGCGCCTGGACAAACTTTCCGTTACCTCAGCGGAAATTCTGCTTTACTTGGCATTTGCATTGCAAAAGCTACCGGAAAAACTTTATCGCAATACCTGAGTGACCGATTGTGGAAAGATTTAGAGTGCCGACAAGCCGCTTGGTGGAGCCTCGATAAAAAGGACGGACAGGAAAAAGGGTTCTGTTGCATTAACAGTAACGCTACTGATTTTGTGCGTATCGGAATGCTATATTTAAATTACGGTAAATGGAAAGGAAAACAAATTGTAGATTCGGATTATGTTGCGAACAGTATTATTCCTTCTGATTGTAAAGAAGGCGATGGAACTCCAAATAAAACTTATGGTTACAATTGGTGGTTAACCGAACATGCGGGATTAAAAATATTTTATGCGCGTGGCATATTAGGACAATACGTAATTTGTGTTCCTTCAAAGAATTTAGTGATCGTAAAATTAGGAAGAGCCCGCCGGCCCAAAACCACTAGTAATCATTGTCCGCAAGATGTAGCAACATGTATTGATGCTGTTGCGAAAATGTATTAACTCAATCCGTCACCCCAGATTTTCACTACCATTCCATCCATTTGTGGAGAAAGTTTTAACTGACAGGACAAACGGGAAGTGTCTGTAATGTTTGGAAGTGTATCTAACATTCCATATTCATCATTACTGATTTCATTTAAATTTCCGAAACCTTTCACTACTTCAACATGACAAGTTGCGCATAAAGCCAAACCACCACAAGTTGCCAGAATATCGTATTCGTTTCCTTTTAAGAACTCCATCAAACTCAAACCCATGTCTGTAGGAGCCACTAATGGCGTTAAGGAATTATCAGGATTCTGAACGTGAATTGTAATATCACTCATTTTTATTTCTGTTTATTTCTTCAAGGCAAAGTGTCATCCTGAGCTTGTCGGAGGATCAAAAAAAAGCCCCGATTAAACAGGGCTTAAAATTTATTATTCAAATTTTGCGCGGTGGTCTTCAATGTTCGCTTTCTTACGGAGCGCATTATACACTTCGTAATCTGAACGGCCGCTTAACATTTGTTCTGCCTGCATTTTAATTGGTTTCAAGTCCGTTACAGGAGCGCCTTCATCAATGGTTGCAACAGCAACAATAAACACGCCATTGTCACCAATTACCGGTTTTGAAACTGATCCCGGTTTCATGGTATATACGGTTCCTATTAAAGCGTCTTCACGACCAATAGCTCCCACATTAAATGCAGCGAAGGTTAGTTTTTCGGAAGTTTCAATTTTGATTCCCATCTTTGAAGAAACCTCATCGAGTTTACTCGCAGTTCCTGCTTTAGCTGTAAATTCTTTAACAAACTCTGCCGCTTTTTTAGCCTGACGTGCTTTAGCAATTACTTCTTCTTTTACTTCCTCTAAAGGCAAAGTTCCTTTTTCGCGGATAGAAGTTAAATGTGCTACTACAAACTTATCTTTGAATTCGAAAACCTGTGGCGCGATTTCTCCTTTGGTTCCGGCATAAGCCCAACGCACTAATTCTTTTGCGCCTTCTAATCCCGGTAAAGACTTATCGTTCTCTTTAATGTTTTCAGCAATGCGCTTATTCATTTTTTGTTTTTCAACAGCTTTTTCAAATAATTCAGAAGTATTGTTTTGTCCTGCAAAATCACTGGCAGCCTTATAATAT
>JAHEYE010000037.1 GCA_023251695.1 Sphingobacteriaceae bacterium
TAAATAATCGAGCGCGCTGAACTTAAAAGCCTGTACAGCATAAGTATCAAATGCAGTAATGAAAATAATTTTAAAGTTAACGGGGCTTAATTTTTTAATCAGATCGAAACCTGTTCCTCCCGGCATATTGATATCGAGTAAAACAACATCCGGACGATGTTTTTTTATTTCTGTTACTGCGCTTTCCACATCTTCTGCTTCGGCAAGAACAACAGCCGACGGGTAATACATGCTTAGCAGATGCCGAAGGGTAGTACGTATCTTCGACTCATCATCAACAATTACTATCTTCAGGTTTACCATTATATAAAACTAATAAAAAAAGGTGTAAAAGCAAGAATTTAAAGCGGGATAGAAAAAACCACCTTAGTACCTGTGTTTTCACTGTTTTCACCGGAAATGTCGGAAATTGAAAAACTTAGTTTTTGTTTTTTTGATTTATTAAGTGCGGCTAGCCTCTCTTTGGTAATTTGCATTGCCATCGATTTGTGTTTCTTTTGCTTTTCATTTTCTGCGGCCTTGTTAATACCGATTCCATTATCCTTTACTATTACAACCAGATTGTCACTTTGTAAATGAAAACTTATTTCAACTTTACCCGTTTGCTTACTGCCTCTGAATCCGTGTTCGATGGCATTCTCAATAAAAGGTTGGGTGAGCATAGGCGGAATCTGAACATCATTAGGATCTAAATGATCATCCACATCAATGGTATAAATCAAATTATTTTCGAGACGCAGTTTCTGCAGACTTAAATAATATTCGAGGGTTTTAATTTCTTTTTCAAGTGTAATGTACTCGGAAACGGAGTTATCAAGGATCAACCGCATTAAACGTGCAAAATCCGAAAGATAACGTCCGGCTTCTTTAGGTTGGTTTTCGTAAATAAAACTTTCGATAGAGGCGAGAGCATTAAAAATAAAGTGCGGATTCATTTGCGAGCGCAATAATTTTTGTTCGAGCTGAATTGCTTTTTGCTGCGATTTTAATTTGTTTTGCTGCAACACAAGCCAAGCAGTAATTACGATTATGATAAGTAATATGGCGAGACCAAGCAGCGAGTAATTTCTCCTCTCAAGCTGCAGCAGTTGAATTTGGTTTTGGTCGGCCAAACGCCGCTTTTCTAATTTCGTAACGGCCTCTTTCTTCGCAAAATCAAAATTCATTTCCGAGCGGACCATTTGTTTAGTATTCTCTTCATTGTAAATACTGTCCCTTGTGGTTACAAATGCTTTAAAGTACTTTAATGAAAGCTTGTAATTCCCCTTGATCTCATTTGCCTGACTAAGCATGTCATTTGCGACCTTCACGCCTTCTAAATATCCCACTTCCTTACATAGGCTAAGTCCTTCTTCAAGATATTTTATTGCTTTATCGTATTCTTTAAGCTCGATGTAAATGGCAGCGGTGTTTAAGCTTGCTTCTGCTTTTAGGGTCTGGTCGCCGATATCGCCGGCGTGTCGCAGAGCTTCCTGATTATTTTTTAAAGCCTCCGGATAATTTTGAAGTTTAAAGTAAATACTAGCGAGTTTAGAATACGCTTCTCCAACCCTGCGCACATCTCCTGATTGTGTGTTTAATTGTAAAGCTTCTGAACTAAATTTGATCGCTTCGGTGTAATTTTTGAGTTTGGAGTAAGTGGCCCCGATCTCCATTAAACAAGTCGATACATCTCTAACTTCTCCCACCTCTTTAAATACCTTCAGCGCTGTTAAATAATATTTTAGAGCCTGTTTATGATTTTCCTGGAAGGTGTAAACATTTGCCAAGTTATGATAAGAGGAGGCAATGCCATACTTATCACCCAACTGCTGTCTTATCTGCAACGCGTTGAGGTGATTTTTAAGGGCTTCCGGATAATTCCCCTGCATTTGAAAAACATTTCCAATATTATTGTAGCATCTGCCGATGCCTTCCGTGTCATTAATTTGTTCGCTTATTTTTAATGAGAGTGTTTGATATGAAATAGCCTTAGGGTAATTACCCATGTCATAATAAATGTTACCGACGAGATTATATGATTTGATCACAGAATTCATGTCGCCTATTTGTTTAAGGATCTTGACAGAAGAAAGAAAATAAGAAATGGCTTTTAGATAATGACCTTTTGCATAATAAAAACTTCCTTGTCTGCTTAGGGAGGTAGCCTTGCCTTTTGGGAAGTTAAGTTTTTCGGCAAGTAAATTTTCAAGTACCGCGTACTTTAAAGTACTATCGTAATCCCCCGTTGCAATACAATTCTTCGAGATCTGATCCAGGATATTTACCTTATTGGTATCTTCTTTAGCTGTTTTTAATAAAAATTTTAAAGAATCAATATTGTGTTGTTGCGAATAGCACGTTGCGTAAACGAAAATAAAAAGGAAGGTGATTATTTTTTTCATCAGCAATTTATCCTCCCGCCTTTTTTATTTTATAACCTTCTTTGGTGAGTATCACAACTATCTTATCCCTGTTATCGCCTTGAATTAAAATTTCACCATTTTTTGTATTGCCGCCAACACCACATTTTTGTTTTAAGAGTTTCGCTAAAATTTCCAAATCACTTTCCGGCCCGACAAATCCTGTTACGCGGCTCAATAACTTTCCACCACCTAATCTATCCAAATACACTTTCAGATTTTGTTGTTGTGGCGGCAAACTACGTGCGCTTAAATTTGTTTCGGTTTCGTATTTGAAATCCGGATTGGTTGAATAAACCACACCGGCTCTGTTTTTATCTTTCTTGCTCATCGTTTATATCGTATTAAAACAAACGGGATAACAATTAAAAGTAATGAAAGTAAAGCTAATAACAACATATTCTTTATGGGCTTCTTAGTAAAATCGGATTTAGGCTCTTCAATTTCTTTAAAATTAAATTTAAGTTCACTGCCTTCTGTTAAGAGAATGCTATCGTTCAATTGCTTATAAAGTTTAAAATATTTGAAAGATGATTGGTAATTCTTTTTCTGCTCCTCCAATTCAGAAAATAATTTGTAATAGTTTATTTTTCCCTGTGCGTAGCCTATTTTATCAGAGATCACTAAAGCTAAACCTAAATTCTCTTCAGCAAGAATAGTATTATTTTGTTTAAGCGCTATTTCTGCAATGCTTAAATGCGAATCGCAAACATCTAAATCCAATCCCATTAAATCTCTTAACTCAAGCGCATCATAATTATAAGCTAATGCTTTTTCGTTATTTCCCTGGTCGGAATAAACCTGTGCCAGATTATTCAAACAGATAGCTTTAATTTCGTAATCATAAAGTTGTTTCCCTAGTTCAAAAGCTTTCAAATAATTCTCTCTGGCGGCATCTAATTGTTTTTGATTATGTTTAAGAACCGCTAAATTGATGAGAACGTTGGCCACATTCTTTTTGTCGTTTAACGAATTGTGATAAGCGATAGCTTTCAAATAAAAATGTTCTACTTTCTCAAAGTGTCCTAGCGCCAAATAAGCATTACCCAAATTAGTATAGCCAAAAGCTATGCCCGAAATATTATTTAAGGCTATAGTGTTTGATAAGTATTCTTCAAAATAAACAACAGCTCTTTTGTAATGACCATGGTGATAAAATAAGATGCCGAGTAAATTTTTGCTTTTTGCAATATGTTTTTGTGATTGACTTTTTTTAGCAACCCACTCACAATTCTGAGCGAATGAATAAGCCAATTGCGGATCTTTATCTTTCAGCTCAAATCCTATCGTGTACAATTGATTCACTTTTTCGGTATCATTTTCAATCTTCAGAGTATAAGTTAATAGAGTATCAGGATCCTGCCCGAAAGCAAGCGTCCTTAAAAAAAGAAAAACTATCAGAAACCTTAGCATATTGGGTTCAAATTTATAATTTTATGGCGTAAACACCGCTTATGATCCGCTATAAATTATTCCAAAAGCATCCGGCCTCGCATTATATCTATATCGACTTAATAATAGATAATATTAAATCAGATGTTTTAAACTTGCAATTGCCCTCATGGCGTCCCGGACGGTATGAATTGGGCAATTTCGCCAAGAACATAAAAAAGGTTGATGTTTTCGACGGGAAAGGAAATGAATTGGAATTTACTAAAACCTCAAAAGACACATGGTTAGTATATACAAAAGGCGTTTCTGAAATAAAACTTACTTACAGTTATTATGCCGCCGAATTAAATGCGGGGGCCTGTTTTGCGGATGAAAATCAACTGTATGTGAATCCGGTGCATTTATGTATGTATGTGCCTGAAAGAATGAACGAAGAACATGAAATTGAATTGGTAATTCCGGACTCTTATAAAATTGCTTGTCAGCTGAAAGCAATAAACAAAACAATAACTGCAAAAAATTTCGATGAATTGGCTGATTCGCCTTTTATCGCAAGTGCAGGCATTCAGACCGATTTTTACGAAGTTTCCGGCACTAAGTTTTATTTACATTTTAATGGGGAATGCAAACCTGATTTCGAGAAAATAAAAAAACATTTTTCCTCATTTACAGAATCACAATTGAAATTCTGGGGCGATTTCCCTTTTGATGAATACCATTTTTTACTTCTGGTTTTGCCACATAAATTCTATCATGGTGTTGAACATCAGAAGAGCACAGTCATTGTTTTAGGTCCCGGTTATCATCTCAATGAGGGAAAAACGTATGAAGATTTGCTGGGCGTGTGTTCTCATGAATTATTCCATGCATGGAATGTAAAGTGTATCCGTCCGGTTGAAATGCTTCCTTACGATTTCACCAAAGAAAATTATGCGCGTACCGGTTATGTTTATGAAGGTTTCACTACTTATTACGGCGATGTGATGCTGCGCAAATCGGGCGTGTTTAGTGATGAACAATATTTTGAGACATTGGAAGAACGCTTACAAAAGCACTTTCACAATTACGGAAGGTTTAATTTATCGGTGGCCGGCAGCAGTTGGGAAACCTGGCTGGATGGATATGTTCCGGGCGCCCCTTATCGTAAAACATCTATTTATGATGAAGGAAATTTAGTTGCTTTCATGCTTGATATTTTGATCATGAAGAATACCCAAAACAAAAAATCACTAAAGGATGTTTGCAGGGTTTTATATAATGAATTCGGAAAAAAGAATAAGGGGTATTCTGAAACAGATATTATTAAACTATGTGAAGATGTAGCAGGCGTTTCATTAAAGGATTTCTTCAAAAAATACGTTTATGGAACAGAAGACTTTGAAGTAATGCTGAATGATTGTTTTGACTATGTTGGTTTAGAAATGCAAAAACGACCGAGCCATTTTAAAAGTGAAAGTGACTTTGGTTTCAAAATCGCGGAACAAGCCCATATTAGTAAAGTAACATTAGTAGCGCCATTTTCGCCCGCGTGGAAAGCAGGACTTTCCATTGGTGATGAAATTATGTTGGTAAATGGAAGGGATGTCAAAAATGATTTGAACCATTGGTTAAACCATTTTTCAGGCAATGAAATTGTCCTTACCGTTTCATCACAGGGTTCAATTAAAACGATTCAAATGAATAAGCAGGAGTCTGTAAGTTATTTTCACTTATATAAAATTGTCTTCAAAAACGGCGGTTCCGTTCAGCAAAAGGCTAGCTACAACAAGTGGTTGCTTGAAAACTAAATTTGGCAGATTAGAAAAAATACTTTTATTTAGTAGCATTAACCCTTAAAACCTAAAACCTATGATGATTGGATTTATTATTATGATTTTGCTTTGGCTTGCAATCGTTGCGTTTGTCATTATTTCACAATGGAAAATTTTTACTAAAGCCGGACAACCTGGATGGGCTATTTTCGTTCCTATTTACAACTTTCTTATTATTCTTAAAATTGTAAATAAACCGTGGTGGTGGATATTTCTGATGATGATTCCGATAGCAAATATTGTATTCATGATTATTATTTTACACCGCCTATCTTTGTCGTTCGGAAAAGGTGCCGGATTTACTGTTGGCTTACTTTTACTGGGTATAGTTTTTTACGGTATTCTAGCCTTTGACAGTTCTGTTTACAAGAAAATTGAAGACGCACCTGCTGCTTAATTGAATTATAAATTTCTAGCCCGCTTTGATTCTAAATGCAATTAAAGCGGGCTTTTTCATTTTACAAAACGCTTTGTTAATAACCTTTAGGATTTAGGTTTGCTTAACTCTGAAATTTCGCTTTTTTTTGAGACATATTAATCAATTAAAAAATAAAACATGGAACAAACAAACAATGCCGGACCAACCAATGCAGGAAAAGGCATGGGCGTAGCCGGATTCGTAATTTCTTTAGTAGCACTGGTATTATGGATTTTTGTTAGCGGAGCTGCAGTATTAGCTGCTGTTGCCGGTGGCGGTATGGGATTGGCAATTTTTTGGGCCGTAGTTAGCTTATTGGGTACATTATTAAGCGTAATGGGCTTTATGAAGGCAAAAGCCGGAAATGGTAAAAAAGGTATGGCAATTGCCGGTTTAGTTATCGGTTTAGTTGCAACCTTATTATCTGTACGTACAGTTTTTGCAGTAAAAACTGTTCATGAAACTGCCGGTGACCTTGGCAAAGAATTATTAGAGAAAATGGGTGAAGGTATGAAAGAAGGGATGCAGCAAGCAATGGATTCGTTGCAAAATGAATTGCATGAAGCAGCTCCTGCAGATACAACTGCCCACTAATATCGGTTTACAACCTTTTATAAAAAGCCTCTGAAAACATCAGGGGCTTTTTTTATTTTTGATGTAAAATAAAAACATGGAAACATCAATCGATAATTCATTCGAGCAGGCAATGCAGGAACCTAAGCGTCCGCAAATGCTGACTGTTATTTGCATCTTAACATTTATATGGTGCGGCTTAAGTATCCTATTCGGGATTTGGGGTATTATTCAGAATACACCCGAACACATGGCGGAAAGCGTTGATCAGGTTCGCCAATTCAGTCCGGAGATGGCCGACCAAATGGAAGAGCAAATGCTGAGTATGCAGGATAATGTTTATATGCAGATCTCACCTTACCTTAATTTTGTTTACATTTTATTGTCGTTCCTGGGCGCATTTATGATGTGGAAATTACAGAAAAAAGGATTTTATCTTTATCTGGCAGGCGAACTTTTACCTTATCTGGGTTTCTTGGTTGCAGGAAAAGAAACAATGGCCATGATGGGCTCTGCAGGTGGCGGTGCCGGACAAATTGCGGGTGCAGTTATGATTGTATTAATGCTGATTTTTGATGCGGCATTTATTATTATGTACGGACTGAACCTGAAAAAAATGAACTAAGTGCATTAAGGGCCGCGTTAAAAACGTTAAAGCCCTTTTTTTATTCAGATATTAATCGTAATTTTACGATTAATATGGGAACAACAAAAACTAAAGAATTTACAGGTAAGGAAATAAAACTTGCCAAATATGCCAAAGCATTAGGTCATCCCGCGCGGATTGCGATTCTTCAGCTGCTGCTGAAAGAACAGAATTGTATTTGCGGTGATATTGTAAATGAATTGCCTTTATCGCAAAGCACAGTTTCGCAACATTTAAAAGAATTGAAAGAGGCAGGATTAATTAAAGGAGACATTGACGGTGTAAAAATCTGTTATTGTGTTGATGAAAAAGAGTGGAAAAATGCAAAACAGGTATTAAATAATTTATTTGAAAGCTTTGTGGTAAAACCAAAATGCTGTTAATCTGAAATAAATATAGCAATGCAAATCAAATTTTGTTCTGTAATTTTTTTAAAAAATAAATGAAAAATATTTTAGTTTTATGTACAGGAAACAGTTGCCGGAGCCAGATGGCGCACGGATATCTGCAAAAATTTGCTGCGGGCAAAGCAAATGTCTATAGTGCAGGTGTTGAAACCCACGGTTTAAATCCCAAAGCGGTTTTAGTTATGAAAGAGGACGGAATTGATATTTCAGGCCATACTTCAAATCATGTTGATGAGTATATGAATATGGATTTTGATTTTGTGATTACAGTTTGTGATAATGCGAAAGAGCGCTGTCCGTATTTCCCGACAAAAGCTAAAAAGTTTCATTATAATTTCCCTGATCCTGCCAAAGCAACAGGAACTACGGAAGAAATTATGAATGAGTTCAGAAGGGTAAGGCAGCTTATTAAAGAGTATTCACGGAATTTTATTACTGAAAATATTTAATGAAAAAATACTTGGCTGAAATAACCGGAACTTTTGCATTGGTACTTGTAGGCACAGGAGCTATTGTTCTTAACAGCCATACTAATGGAGCCATTACTCATCTGGGAATTTCAGTCGCATTCGGATTAATCGTTACAGCAATGATATTAATTTTAGGAAAAATATCTGGCGCACACATTAATCCTGCAATAAGTATCGCATTTGCAATAAATAAAAGTTTTAATTGGAAAGAAGTACCTCCTTATCTGCTTTCTCAAATCAGTGGCGCATTAATAGCGAGTTTGCTTTTGAAGTTCTTATTTCCTGAGAATGAATTATTAGGAACAACTTTACCCGCAGGCTCCGCTACGCAGTCCTTCTGGCTCGAATTCTTTCTAACCTTCACGCTCATGTTCGTGATATTAATTAGTCCTGCAAAAATTGCAGCAGTAACAATTGGTTTAACGGTCGGACTTGAAGCTTATTTTGCCGGACCGATTTGTGGCGCTTCCATGAATCCCGCGCGTTCATTGGCACCTGCAATTGTTTCGGGGCATATGGAACATTTATGGATTTATCTTTTGGCACCGGTAACAGGCGCTGTTATCGCTGTGTTCGCAAATAAATTATTACACAATCAACATGAAAACAAGAAGTGAAATAGTATGGTTGGAATATCATCTGGAGATTAATCGCTTTGTGCTGTCGAAAATAAAAGACAAGGATGAGGTGAATGATATAATGCAGGATATATTTATAAAAATGTATTCAAACCTGAATAAACTTAAGGATGAAGAAAAAATCCGGTCGTGGCTCTACCAAATCGCAAGAAATACCATTCATGATTATTTCAGAAAACAAAAGCTCAGCAGCAATAGCGAAGAACATGTTTTAAGCTCTGATTCAGAAAACAGGAATATTAACGAAAAATTTTCTGCATGCGTTCAGCCACACATCAATAAGTTACCGTCAATTTATAAGGAAGCTTTAATAAAAGTTGAATTACAAAATTGTAGCCAGCTTCAATTGGCCAGAGAACTTAATATTTCATATTCGGCCTTAAAAAGCAGAGTACAACGGGGACGTGAATTATTGAAAAGCTATTTCAAAGCCTGTTGCAATATCTCAACCGATAAATATGGGAATATACTGGAGGCGGAGGAGAAACATAAGTGTAGTATGTGTTAAATTAAAAGGGCAGAAATTTTCTGCCCTTAATTGTTAACAGCATTTACTGCCATTGTTACAGCTGCAATTGCTTCCTGTGCAACAATTACACTCACAATTGCAACCTGAGCAGCAAGTGTTGCCGCAATTACAATTGGTGCAACAGCTTTCATTTTTGTTTTCGTTCATCTTATTAATTTTAGCGTAATCAACATCGATTACATACAATAGACGGGGCTGTATTAAAAAAGACGCCTGTTAAAATGGTTAACAGATGTTAAACTATTGAAAGAAATAATTTAGATAATTATATTTGAGTAATGAAGGCAATAAGCTACATATTATTAATCTCCTTTTTCTCACTAACAATTACGCCTGTTTCCATTATGGTATTAAGGAAACTAAAAGCACAATCCGAAATGAAATGCAGTTTGGCAGGTGAAAATGAAACTTGTGATATGAATGATATGGAATGTTGTCCGGGCATGTGTAACCCAACCCAATGCTGCTTTTGTTGTTTTATTTGTACCGTTGATCACAAGAAGTTCGAAATAAAAATTTTTGAATCCGATTCCAATAAGCACAATTCAGACGATCAATATGATTTGTCGGATTTTAGCTCTGATTGCTGGCAACCGCCAAAAATGGTTTAGAATTTTCAGAACCAAAAAACAATTTATTTACATTTTAAAAATTACGATTATGAAAAAGATAATAATTATCGGTGCCGCTGTATTGGCAACCACCGGAGCAATTCTAATAGCAGGCAATGTTTGTACAAGCGATTGTCCTGTTTGTCCTCAGGGAACTTGTTGCCCTTTAGGAGATTGCTGTAGCAAATAAGATCAGGCCCCTGAAGTTGTTTCTTCAGGGGTTTTTTGTTTTTTGCCAATTTTTTTCAGACCTTAATAAAAATTATTTTATATGAAAGGCGGGCTTCTGTTTATTTTTTGTTTTCTGGGAATTTTAGCTTTCTCACAGAACATAAATAACATGGTGATTTTTTGTAACGATGGGGAACCATTTACATTGATCTTAAACGGGGAACGCATTAACATGGAACCACAGACCAGGGTAAGGGTAGAAAATCTTCCACTCAAAAAATACCAGACCAAAGTTGTCTTTAAAAACTCAAAATTAAAAGAAGCAAATACGACTATAACCTTTTTCCACACTTGTTTTGAATGTGAGTTCGGCGTGAACCGGAAAAGCAAGAAAAAATTTAAAATAGAATATTTTACCGATCGGAAAATCGAAGGATGTGTAAGGACCGATCAGGTCAATAACACCAACACAAACGGGAATCAAAACACAAGCAATACGGCTGTAAATAATACGCCTACTTATTCAACACAGGAAACGCCTGTTCCGGGAAACACAATAACTCCCACCAATACGCTTTTAACCGGTCCCGGTATATCTAATGAGGGACCTGACATTAAGAACGTGGGCATCATAAATGGAAAGTGTAACACTCCAATGAATGACGGAGAATTCTTGTCCTTCAAAAATTCTTTGCAAAAACTATCTACCGACGATGAAAAGCAAATAAAAGCATGGGCCATGATGGAGGCAGCTTGTATCACCGTTAATCAATTAAAGCAATTATTAAATGTTTTTTTTGCCGATAATTCCAAATATGAATTCGCAAAAAAAGTTTATGAACGCACAAAAGACAATTCGGACTACATAAAATTAAAAGAAGTTTTTGTCGACGCCATTGTAAAAGATAAGTTTGATAAATTTCTTCAAAGCAAGCGTAAATGAAAAAGATAAATGTTCTCATCGTTTTTTTAATGGCGGGTTTCTACGCTTTGTCGCAGGATAATGCTCAAAAATTACGGATAGGTTGTGGAGCTGATGTGAGCTTGTCGAATAATGGGCTAGGAGGTTTTTATGGCGCTCACTTAACAGTAAGCAAAGGACGGAATAATTTTAAAATGGGGCCTCTCATGCATCAGCGTTCTATGCAACTAACGGGTGGGCGGTTAAGTTACTCCTATATTTTGGCAGGCATGGATGGGGAAGAACAAATGGGAATGAGTTTCCCTGAATCAAATAATGGTTCTTGTCGCATCAGTTTGTTTTCATATATACAATTTGTAAACAATACAGGTTTAAGTTATCAGCGCTCTAAAGAAGAAACATCATTATATATTGATACAATTCCTGTAGATTGGAACGCAGTTCGTTTATCAACTATCGAGGGCGCGGTGGGTGCTGAAATAGATGTTAAGCTATTGGGATATGTACAATGGCGCAGTTTTGTTGGCTTAGGTTTATATTCTTATCTGAATCCTGTAAGCCGAATGTACCAGGAAACTACCGGCCTGATGTTTATGGTGGGAACAGGAATTGATATTCCTACTTTTAAAAAGAAGAAAAAATAATTTATTTTTATTTTGCTATATTTAAGGTATTGTGAAAACAACTACCTCAATAGTATTTATTTACCTGTTATTTTTAGGAGTAATTCTAGCTTCTCAGAATAAAACCATCGACTCTTTAAAGGTCGCTCTTAAAAATGCTAAGCAGGACACAACGCGATGCCGTCTTTTAAACGTGATAATTGATACGGAAAGTGATGACAAAATTTGGCCTAAATATAATGAGGAATTAAAAAATATTTCCGAAGCAAATTTAAAATCTATTAGAACGAATGACGAGCTCAAAAAGTATTATTTAAAGTATTTATCAATCACGTTATATGGAAGGGGGCTACATGCCTTCCAAATTGGAGATGTTGGCGAGGCCTTAAAGAATTATGAATTATGTTTAATAATAAAGGAGCAAATAAGGGATAAAATTGGTTTGGCCCAATTATATAATAATATGGGATTGATTTTTAACAAACAAGGTGAAAAAACAACCGCATTAGAGTATTATTGGAAAAGTCTGAAACTCCGTATTGAATTACATGATAAAGCCGGAATGGCTCAAACATATAACAACCTTGGAGTTGTATACAGCCGGATTAATAATAAAGAAAAAGCATTGGAGTGTTTTAAAAAAAGTTTAATTGAGTATGAAAACCTTGGAGATAAACAGGGAATAGCTATGGAATATGATAATTTTGGAAGTATTTATTATAGAGATGGTTTATTGGAAAAAGCATTAGGTTATTTTGAAATGGGCCTAAAGATAAACGAGGAGAATATGGAAGAATATGCAACGACATTCAGCCTTATTAATTTGGCGGACGTTTATTTTAAACAAAGGAAATATGACATTGCTTTGGACTACGCTCAAAGGAGTTTAAAAATAAGTAATAAGCTAGGTTTTCCAGAAAACATAAGGAATGCTGCTAAAAGACTAGCGGAAATTTGTAAAAGAAAGGGTAACGACAAAAACGCACTAGAGTATTACGAACTCTATATTCAGATGCGCGATAGCATTGAGAATGGAGAAACAAAAAAAGCTTCTATTAAAACCCAATTCAAAATTGAATTCGAGAGAAAAGAACTGGAGGCTAAATCCAAACAGGAGAAAAAAGATTTAAAGAATGAAGAAGAAAAGCAAAAGCAAAGCATAATCCGTAACGCTTTCATTGGTGGTTTTTCATTGGTATTGATTCTTGCTATAGTTATATTGAGAAGCTTTTTGCAAAATAAAAAGAAAAATAAACTAATTGAAGAGCAAAAGCATTTGGTGGAGGAAAAGCAAAAGGAAATTATTGATAGCATTCGTTATGCACAACGCATACAAAGAGCTTTGCTGCCAAGCGGCACTTATTTTTCCAAAACATTTCTCAGACTAAGAAAGTAACTACTCTTTCTTCCCGAAAAGTAATTTCAAATCTTTTTCTTTTTTAATGGTGAAATAACCGACATCGGTCCAGAACCACATTGAATCATTATTTTTAGAAAGTGAAACAGGTGTGTCGCCCAACTTAAAGCGCAATTCTCTTTTATCATCCGATGCAAGTGTCGACAAAAACATTTTGTAAAGTTCTTCAAGATCTTTTAAGCCACCTTTAAACCTCAGCGATTTATAATCGGTCGAATAATTTTCGTTTTTGTAAGTGATGTGAATCACGGTATCTTTTCCTTCAACAAAATAAGATAAGTCCACATCGCTTTTGTCCCGTTTAAAATTTCCGACTACTACGGGCTCTATAGTAGCTTCAATATTAATTTGTCCTGTAAACTGAAAGGGGGCTAAAAGCAGAAAGAGGAAAAGTCTCATAAATTAAAGATAGAAAAAATTGGAAGTTGTCCCATTATACTTTTCGTCGCGGGATTTTAAACTATGGAGCTCAATACCCTTATTTATAGGTAATTTAGGCAAATAAAGCACTGGTAAATTACCTTAATTATTTTGGGGATTAGATTAAAATTGTATTTTTGCATCCTCAAAATGATGGATAATACCATCACGGCTGGTACCTTAGCTCAGTCGGTAGAGCAAAGGACTGAAAATCCTTGTGTCCCTGGTTCGATTCCTGGAGGTACCACAAATAAGAACAAAACCCTGTAAAAGCAGGGTTTTTTTATTACCAAAACCCTCATTTTACTTAACTTAGTCGGGTATATGCACCTTGTTATTGATATTGGAAATACGCTTGTAAAAGCGGCTCTGTTTAAAGAGAGTAAAATGAAGGAAGTTAAAGTGTATAATTCGGTTAACGAATTAACAAACGACCCCGCTTTTTACAGGCAGGCCCATCGTTGTTTTGTTGGTTCCGTTACCGATGATATCCATTATACCGCCGATATTCTGAGCGATTTTAAAGGACTAGATTTTTTTTCACCCGGAAGGCCAATGCCAATAAAAAATCTCTATAAAACCCCGGAAACTTTGGGGTCCGACAGGATTGCTGCTGCTATTGGCGCTTATAGTTTATACCCGCAAAATAATGTTTTGGTTGTTGATGCCGGTACCTGTCTGAAATTTAATTTTACGAATAAAAATGCGGAGTATTTAGGAGGTGCAATTTCTCCCGGGCTACAAATGCGATTTAAAGCATTGCAACATTTTACCGACAAATTACCATTGATAAATTTTGATAATAACTTTAATAAATTAATCGGACAAACTACTGAAGAATCGATCTTGTCGGGTGTAATAAATGGCATTGTACAAGAGACGGACGGCATTATAAATGAATACAAAAAATTATACCCCGATTTAACAATTGTTATCACCGGCGGTGATGCCGATTTCTTGGCAAAACACCTAAAAAATAGCATCTTTGCACACCCTCATTTAGTATTAACAGGGTTGAACGAAATTTTAAAATATAATTCTTGATCTTAAAACTTAAAATATTTCTTTCCTTAATTATTATTAGTAACGCGGTTTTTACGTTTTCACAAAACTTGACTTTTAGTCCTTATTCCCGCTTTGGTTTAGGAGAAATGAACAGTCCGGTTTTTTCACAGATTGGTGCTTTGGGCGGAACCCACATCGGATTTAAACCGGATACCACGGCTCCTTTATTTATTAACCTCGCTAACCCAGCATCTATTTCGGGGATACGGCTAACAACCATGGAGCTTGGAGGAATCGCAAGGTTCAGCGAATTCAATAACGGAAGCGAAAAAGTAAAAAAGAAAACTGTCAATTTCTCTTACGCCTGTTTGGGTTTCCCAATCAAACAACGCGCCGGTGCAACTTTTGGAATTATGCCGTATTCGAATGTCGGCTATGACATGCAAACTGCAACAGAGGTAACAAGTGTTGGAACCGTAACATCAAAATACAGCGGCGAAGGCGGCATTAACCGTGTTTTTTTTGGTTTAGGTATCATGCCTTTTAAAAAAGTATTGTATAGATTTTACCAATCAGGGGAACGTGATAGTTTGTTTGCGCATAAGGAAATTAAAAAATATAAACGTAAAAAATTCGGAAAAGAATTACTCTCTGATTTCAGTATTGGTGGGCGTGCCGATTACTTATTCGGAAATATTTTACAAACTTCCAGCGTAATCTATCCAAGTTCTACTTACTATTACAACACCCGCCGTTACCGCAGCACAACTTATAGCGATGTTACCGCGGCATTCGGACTCCAAACCTCATTCGTTATTGATTCGGTAGGAAAGCGTGAATTGAAAAAGAAAGTTAGAATTGGTTTCGGATATTACCTTTCCATTCCGAATACTATTGGTGTAAGAAATTCAAGTCTGGCTTACAACTATTCTTTGAACGGTTTTAATGAGGAAATAGCAAAAGATACCTTCCTTTATGCTATGAATCAAAAAAATTCAATCCGCTTACCGCTTGAGCAGGGTATTGGCATGAGCATCAAAAAAGGCGACATGCTCAATTTTGCAGTGGATGTATCTTATACAAATTGGTCGCAGTTCAGATATCTCGATAATGTAAATACACTTAAAAACAGTTATCGCATTTCATGTGGACTTAATTTTGTTCCGGAAAAATATGCAGCCGGAAGCGGTGCGTACTTCCGCCGGATCCAATACCGTATTGGTGGTTTTTATAATACCGGTTACCTCGAATTAAAAAATACCGAAATTGCAAATTACGCAGCGACGGTTGGTGTTGGTTTACCCGTGGGATTATTCAGGGCTTTTCAGGTGGTGAACATCAGCGCACAATTCGGACAAATGGGCTCGGTTAATAACGGATTGCTGCAGGAGCGGTATGTGAGGATGATTGTGGGCTTTACGTTTAATGCCGGTGGAAACGACAGGTGGTTCCAGAAATTCCGTTACGATTAATTGTATGCATGCGCATTTTAAAATTCATAGTTTTTTCTTCACTTCTTTTTTTATTCGCTTGTCAGAATAAACGTTCCGACATTATGGCATTAAGCGTTCCAAAAGTTTCTCCTACGCAACAAGGAAAAGGAATAACAATGATTTATTCTGATTCGGCACGTCTTAAAATGGTAATGAAGGCCCCGCAAATGCTTACCTATGATAAAAATGTAAAAGAGCCATTCACTTTGCTCCCTTCAGGCTTAACAATGGATTTTTATACCAACGAAGAAAAACTCGAAGCAACCTTGAGTGCTAATTACGGCATTCATTATCCGCAGCGTAAACGCATGGAAGTAAAATATAATGTTGTGGTAGTTAATAAAAACGGTGAGACACTAAATACCGAGCATTTAATTTGGGATGAGGTCACAAAAAAAATTCACTCCGATGCTTTTGTAAAAATTACAACAGCAAAAGAAATTATTATGGGAAATGGTTTTGAGAGTAACGAAGATCTGACGCAATATCAGATTAAAGATGTAACAGGCACCATTCAATTAGATAATAAGGATTTGTAATATGGACAATAAAAAAATATTTAGGGCGCTCGAATACCTTTGGCTTTGTACCGCGGCTTTTGCAGTGGTAGTAACCGTTTATTTTTTAATAAAGGGCGACCGTGACGCTGCTATTTATTTTTTCTTTGTTTTTCTCATTGGTGCTGCCATGTACCTTACCCGTCGTTATCAGCGTAAGAAACAGGAAGAAAGGGAGAATTTCAGAAAGTAGTAGGCAGAAATCGGTAGGCAGTATAGAGGTTTAATAACCATTCAAACTATTAGCCATCCACTAATCATTTTTTGTTAAGACTAAAGCATTATGGTTTAACTTTGCAGGGATGTTATTTTTCAGTCTTTTAAAAGAGAGTATTTATTTTGCCTTGCATTCATTAAATGCGAATAAGCTCCGTACTTTTTTAAGTCTCTTAGGTATCACCATTGGAATTTTCGCCATCATTGTTGTTTTTACAATTGTTGATAGTCTTGAAAACAACATCCGTAAAAGCATTGAAAGTTTAGGCGACAATGTTGTATTTGTTCAAAAATGGCCCTGGAGTTTTGGTCCGGATTACCCTTGGTGGAAGTACATGAACCGTCCGGTTCCGCATTACGATGAACTTTTCGATATTCAAAAAAATTCAAAAACAGCCCAGGCAGTTGCTTACCGGATTGGCGCCAGGCGTGTTGTAAAAAACCGTGGTAATATTGTAGAAAATGCAGTCATTACAGGTTGCTCATACGATTATTACAAAATAAAATCATTCGAAATTCCTGACGGAAGATATTTTACAGAAAACGAAGTGAACGTTGGAAATAATGTTTGTTTGCTTGGTAAAAGTATTTCTGATGGATTGTTTCCGAACGGACAATACCCGATTGGCAAACAAATAAAAATAGCAGGAAAAAAAACGACCGTGATTGGTATTTTTAAGAAAGAGGGCGAGAGCATGTTGGGTAACAGCATGGATAATCAGGTCGTGATACCCTTTCACTTTGCAAAATCAATTCTCGATATTCATTCTGAAAACAGCGATCCTTATATTGCGGTAAAAGCGCGTCCCGGCATCACCAATGCACAAATGATTGATGAGCTCACGGGAATTATGCGGGGCATCCGCCGTTTAAAACCATTGGCCGATGATGATTTTGCTTTGAACGAAACTAATTTATTGAGTAAAGGGTTCAGTGTGATTTTTGATGTTATTGGGGTGGCGGGCTGGATCATTGGTGGCTTTTCTATTCTCGTAGGAGGCTTCGGTATTGCGAATATTATGTTCGTATCGGTTAAAGAACGCACCAGCATGATTGGCATACAAAAATCATTGGGTGCCAAAAACTATTTTATTTTAATGCAGTTTTTAAGCGAATCTGTTTTTTTGTCACTGATAGGAGGGGTGCTGGGCTTGTTCCTCACCTGGTTAATTACCCTGGCCGCAAAGGGGAATATCGAAATGGAAATAAGTTTAACGCAATCCAATATTATTTTAGGTATTACTATTTCTGTATTAATAGGTATCATCAGCGGTTT
The DNA here is from genome assembly GCA_023251695.1 of Sphingobacteriaceae bacterium. Classification (GTDB taxonomy): domain Bacteria; phylum Bacteroidota; class Bacteroidia; order B-17B0; family Aurantibacillaceae; genus JAHEYG01. Next base: position 17,998 of record JAHEYE010000037.1, read on the forward strand.
CGTGCCTGCTTATACTGCCTCGCAATTAGACCCTGTAGAAGCTATCAGAAGCAATTAAATGAAACGACCAAAGATCATAAGCCTTATATGCATTCTCGGTTTTATATCGGTTGTATTCACCTTTCCGGCTGTGTTTTCGCCATCCGTTAAAAAAATCGGCGATTTCATTCCGGCATTGTATGGTTTTATCGTCGCTTGCAGCTTTATTTCTTATATCGGACTCTGGCATATGAAACAATGGGGCGTTCAGTTGTTTTTTTTCATTTTCTTTGTTAAAACCCTTTTTCTCATTCTCATAAACGACCTCGGACCGGGTACAATTGCAGGAATTGTCCTTTCTGTAACTTTCGGAATCATACTTTTGCGGTTTTACCGTAAAATGGACCTAAACCTGTAATCTCAAAAAATTTCATCCCCCTTTTTGGCATTATTTGTCCAAAAAAGAGTCCAATCAATCAAAAAGTTTTGCATAATAGAAAATTATTTGTATATCTTTATATTAAATAGCTTAATTATTCACTCATTATTCACCCAGTTTTAATCACTTAAATACATGATTGCCGAATTAGACACAAAAGAATTGAATGGAACCTTAAAGAGCTTTTTTGGATTCGAAGGCTTTAAAGGGAACCAGGAAAAAATCATAAAAAGCGTGCTTTCCGGCAAGGATACTTTTGTTATTATGCCTACAGGCGGTGGTAAATCGCTATGTTATCAGTTGCCTGCCTTAGTAAGCGAAGGAACAGCTATTGTTGTATCTCCTTTAATTGCTTTAATGAAAAATCAGGTGGATGCTATCCGTGGTTTCAGCGACGAATCCGGCATTGCACACTTTTTAAATTCATCTTTAAATAAAAGCGAAATTACTAAAGTAAAAAAAGATGTAGTCTCGGGTAAAACCAAATTATTATATGTAGCTCCTGAAACGTTAACGAAAGAAGAAAACATAAAATTCTTCGAAGAGTTTAAAATTTCTTTTTTCGCCATTGATGAGGCGCATTGTATTTCAGAATGGGGGCACGATTTCCGTCCTGAATACCGCCGTCTGCGTCCGATTATTGATAAAGTGGGAAATGTGTCAGTAATGGCTTTAACCGCTACAGCTACACCAAAAGTTCAACAGGATATTCAGAAAAATCTTGGTATGACTACAGCCAATGTTTTTAAATCATCATTTAACCGTCCTAATTTATATTACGATGTTCGTCCGAAACAAAATGTAATTAAAGAAATTGTAAAATACATCAAACAAAACTCTGGTAAATCAGGGATTATTTACTGCTTAAGCCGTAAAAAAGTAGAAGAAATCGCTCAGGCTTTAAAAGTGAACGGTATTAAAGCACAACCTTATCATGCTGGTCTCGACGCAAAAGAACGCGCAAGAACGCAAGATGAATTTTTGATGGAAAAAATTGACGTGATTGTTGCAACGATTGCTTTCGGGATGGGAATTGATAAACCGGATGTGCGTTATGTTATTCATCACGATGTACCGAAATCTTTAGAAGGTTATTATCAGGAAACAGGCCGCGCGGGTCGCGATGGCGGAGAAGGAAATTGCGTTACTTTTTATAGTTACGATGATATTATTAAACTCGAGAAGTTTATGAAAGATAAACCTGTTGCTGAACAGGAAATCGGAAAACAAATGCTGAGCGAGACAGCGGCCTTCGCCGAAACTTCATCGTGCCGCCGTAAATTCTTACTACATTATTTTGGGGAAGAGTTTGAAGAAAAAAAGTGTAACGAGAATTGCGATAATTGCCGTCACCCAAAACAAAAATTCGAAGCGAAACAAGATCTTGAATTAGCTATAGAAGCTGTTCTCGAGGTAAAAGAGAAACATAAGATCAAAGATATCATCAATGTGGTGATGGGAACTTTAACTGCAACCTCAAAATCGTATAAACACAACGATTTGGATTCGTGGGGTAAAGGTGCTGAAGATGATAACGACGATAAATACTGGAATGCTATTTTGCGTCAGGCTATCGTGAACAGTTATCTCACAAAGGACATTGAGAACTACGGGTTACTAAAAGTAACGGATAAAGGCAAGGCCTTCTTAAAAAAGCCGCACAGCATTAAGTTTACACGTGATCACGATTTCAGTAATGCGGATAAGAGTGAAGATGATGATATTATTATTGCAGGAAAAGGAGGATCGGCTTCCGACCCGACTTTATTTGCGATGTTAAAAGATCTGGTGAAGAAAATATCAAAACAAAAAGCATTGCCACCTTATGTCATTTTCCAGGAAACTTCTTTGGAAGAAATGTCAATCCAGTATCCTATTGACATGGAGGAGCTGACAAAAATTTCGGGAGTAGGCGCAGGTAAGGCAACAAAATACGGTAAGCCGTTCATTGATCTCATCAAATCTTACGTTGATGAGAATGAAATTGAGCGCCCAAGTGATTTTGTAATTAAATCGGTAGTTAATAAATCCGGATTGAAAGTTTATATAATTCAGAATGTTGACCGCAAAATCCGCTTGGAAGACATGGCTAAATCAAAGAGCCTAAAAATGAATGAGCTTCTGACTGAAATGGAAACCATCGTTGCTTCAGGTACCAAATTAAACATCAAGTATTATCTCGAGGATATGATGGATGAAGAGAAGCGGGTTGAAGCACTCGAATATTTTAAAGAGTCGCAAACCGACAGCGTTGAAGAAGCCTTAAAAGAATTGGGCGAGAATGATTATTCGGAAGAAGAGATTAGAATGGTTCGTATCCAGTTTATATCCGATTACGCGAATTAATGGTTGTGAAGCAGCGGCTTCACTTCACATTCCAAAAAACAAACACCCTGTCAGCTACCAGCCGGCAGGGTGTTTCAGTTAGTGGGATGGTATATTAAAACTATTTTGTTGCGAAATTATTTACTTCTATACCTGCCAGATTCAAAGCAAATCCTTTTAAGATATTAAGGGCCTGATTTTGCTCACCTAAAGCTAATGTTTCTTTTTCGTCGGCATTACTTAAGCTGCCTAATTTAGCTGCTGAGGTTGGCATTGCGTTAGCCTCTTCCCGCATTTCGTATGCAAAACGCATGTTCATTTCGGCATCAGCAATTAAGCTTTGGGCTTGTTTGCCGGCAATTGCACTTGCATTGGTTTTTTCGAGCAAATGATTAAGGCTTGCTTTGTTTAAAGTGTAGGTTTCTTTATGACTTACGCCCGATAATTCAAGAGCTGTAATCATCATCAATTCGGCTTGTTTGTAAAGGGTGTTCGATTCTTCAAGCAATTCGGTTTTGGTTAAACCTGTATTGCTTACTGCCGCTTCCCTTAAGTATTTTGATTTAAGCGCGAGTTCTTCGGCCTGAATTTTTAAGGATTGTCCCGAAGCTTTGGTTGTAGGAACGGTTCTTACCGCTACATTATCCTGTCCTATAACAGGCTTGCCATCCATTGTCTTTTTTGATGGTCCTTCGTCATGGTATTTCAATACCATTCCAAAATTATCTTTATTGGAAACTTGGTTCCCTGGTGTTTGGCCGTTTACCATTACCTGAATGATAAGAGCCAACAATGTTGAAATGTAAATTCTTGTTTTCATAACAAATGAGTTTTAAATACGTTAATGTTTTCATGTTTATTTAATTTTTAATTTAAAATAATGATCTGATTTTTTTAGACTTTGCTTTTTTACCAGCCCCTCAAAGGCAAGCTTTAAAGGGGTTCCGGGTGGCTTTAGGGTTTGTTTACTTACTTGTACGAGGGCGTTTTTAAAAAGGTTCGGTTTTTTAATCATAAAAATAAAAACACAGGGTTGTTTACAGCTTCTTAAACAATTACTAAAGCGCTTTAGATATTTCTTTTACTTTGTATAATTTATCACCTTGTTTTACGTTTGTATTTACAATGTTATCACCTGTCATACACCGCTGGATTTTTTTGTTTGGTATCTGCATTATGGGAGGCGCTATGTTGTTCGGTGCCGTTCCTACCAGCATACCGCAAATCATACTTTTCAGTAATTGGGTTTTTGAAGGCCGCTATAACGAAAAATGGTTACTCCTCAAATCAAACAAAATATTCTGGATACTGAGCGCTGTGTTTCTGATGCATATTGTGGGTTTACTTAATACTACCAATAACCAAGCCGGCTTCAGTGACATTGGCGTTAAAGTACCATTAATGTTATTGCCGCTTGTTTTTTTCAGTTCAAAACCACTTGGTAAAAAGGAACTCAATCTTTTGCTCAGTCTTTTTGTTACCGGCATTGTATTAAGCAGTTTTTGGTGTGCTTATTATTATTGCAAGCATGAAATAACCGACATGCGGCAGATTTCGAGGTTCATGTCGCACATCCGTTTTGGTCTTTTCATTAACCTGGGCATTTGCACGTTGGTTTATTTCTATATGGAAAGCAAAAAAACCATCGATAAAATTATTTCAGTATTGCTTATTATTTATCTATTGTGGTTCATGCTCAATTTCGGATTGGTAACCGGTTTGCTGATGTTCGGTCTTGTAAGCGCAGCTTTTGTATTTTATCTGATCATTAAACAAAACATTAAAATAAAACTCGTTGGCTTTTCAGTTTTGGTGATTGGAGCGGTTTGTGGGATGCTATTTATCAGAAAGGAATGGAAAGAAAATATTTTTATTGATTCTTCTGCGGCAAATACCCTAAAACAAAAATCTC
>JAHEYE010000224.1 GCA_023251695.1 Sphingobacteriaceae bacterium
GGAAAATAATTTTTTAATTGGAAGTAAATATGAATCCATGTCGAACAATGCTGAATCGGTTGCTGCCTTATAGGTAAGGAAAATACCAACCGGTAAAAAAATATAGAGCGGCAGCCACATGCCTATCCAGGGCTTTAATACTTCTTCAACGGTTAAAGCTTTGAAAGCCTCTGTAAAAATAAAATAAGCCAGAAAGAAAAACACGGCGATAACAACCGGTAAACCTAAACCCCCTTTTCTAATAATAGCACCTAAAGGCGCTCCCACAAAGAATAAAACGATGCAGGCGAAACAAACATTTATTTTCTCGTGCCAGCCTATCGAAAAATCCATCTGATGGTATTCGTCTTCTTTGCTTCCGTCGTTAACCGAATCGATGAATCCGCTTGCAGAGCGTGCAATATTCATCGCATTCTCAACGCCGGAATTGAATTGCGGAGCGGTTAAACTTCCATAAAACTTCCGTATGTTAACCGGCTCACGTATTGGCTTCCGGATAAAGACGGAGGTACGGTAAAAAAAATGTTCTTGTGCCTGTTTGTCCAAACGCGTATAACGGAGTTGTCTTTTTTTGTTGAGCGAATCTAATTCATCATCAATTTGCCAAACATTCATCATCTCATGGTGATGACCGAAGGCATTCTCATCTGTACGCTTCAGTTTAAAATCGGTCAACTCAATGTTTACGGTGAGTTCTTTAAAATTTAATTGCGAATTGGATTTAGTGTCCGGTTTTCCTAATTCAGGAACTATTTGTTCGTATCGGTTACCATTTTTTAGTTTCACAATCAGGAAATTGGTATCCCGGCTCATTTTCATTTCCCCACTATCGGCGTAGAGTTGCACGTTATTTCCTACATGCGCAGTATGATCGTAGATGAGGACGTTCCCCAAAGTATTTCCGTCTTTGTCCTTTTTCCCTACACGCATTGAATAATCATCAATTTTGTTGTAAAAAATCCCCTCTTTTATATTCATGACCGGTTTAGCCTGCCTGATATCCCACAAAAGCGATTGCGAACGCAGCATCACACCTGGTAAAATAAAATTATTGAAAATAAAAGTTAAAACTGCGAGAAAAATAACACAATAAAATACCGGTTTAATGATCCTGAATAAGGATAAACCTGATGATTTCATGGCGGCCAATTCGTAGTTTTCGGCCAGACTTCCAAACGTCATTATAGAGGCCAATAATACCGCTAATGGTATGCATTTGGGTATAATGGCCAGCCAGGCATAAAAGAATAATTTGCCTAAAGTCCAAAAGCCCAATCCTTTGCCAATAAAATCGTCAAGGTATGTTATAACCACTTCAACCAAAAAAAACAAAAACACGCTCACAAACAGCGTTATCAGAAACGGGGGCAGAAAGGATTTGATAAGTAATGTATGTAGTTTTTTAACCTGCACTCTATGGCTCTAAGATACGTCGAAATTAAAAAACAACATATCTTAGTTATTAATCAAAATTGTTATTTTTGTTTAAATATTATGATTAATAATAAGAAAATAGTGGTTGTTCTTCCTGCGTATAACGCAGCTCTTACTTTAAAACGCACCTACGATGAAATTCCCTTTGATATTGTGGATGATGTGGTTTTAGTGGATGATTGCAGTAAGGATAATACAGTTGAAGTGGCAAAATCGGTTGGCATTAAGCACATAATTAGCCACGAAAAAAACAAAGGATATGGTGGTAATCAGAAAACATGTTACGATAAAGCACTCAGTTTGGGTGCGGATATTGTAGTGATGTTACATCCGGATTACCAATATACCCCGAAATTAATTCAGAGCTTAACTTACTTGTTAGCACACGATTTATATCCTGCTGCATTCGGTTCACGTATTTTAGGAGGTGGTGCCCTAAAGGGTGGGATGCCGATGTATAAATACATTTTTAACCGTTGCCTCACTTTGACACAAAATATTTTAATCGGGCAAAAACTATCGGAATATCATACCGGTTACCGCGTTTTTTCAAAAGATATATTAGAAAAAATAAATTATCATGCAAATTCCGATGATTTTGTTTTTGATAACCAGATGATATCTCAAATATTTTATGCCGGATTCAGTATTGCCGAAGTAACCTGCCCTACTAAATATTTTCCGGAGGCCAGCTCAATTAATTTCAGCCGCAGCTTGAAATATGGATTGGGCGTTTTAGGAACTTCGTTCACCCATTTCTTTAACAAGATCGGACTAATGAAATCAGAAATTTATAAATCAAAGAAATAAATCTTCTATGGCCGTTTACCGTTTCAGAGTTATAATAGAGGATAACGACGATGTTTACCGCGACATTGATATAAAAGCCGCACAGACATTTGAGGAATTTCATAATTCCATTCAGGAAGCATTTAAGTTCGATAACAAACATGCGGCTTCTTTTTTTACGAGTGATGATTATTGGCGCAAAGGCCTGGAAATTACCTTACGCAAAGCTGATTTGGCATTGACCGAGGAAGAAATCCGTTTAAAAGTAGAACCGAAAAAATTAATGGCTGAGGCCAAAATTGCAAAGTACATCGAAACACCGCATCAACGTTTTGTTTACGTTTTTGATGAAAATGTACAATGGACCTTCTTATTGGAGATGATGAAAATCACAGGTGAAGAAGCAAAAGCAAAATATCCTTTAATTTCTAAAACTGTTGGAAATCCGCCTAAGCAATACAAACAGTTAAACATTATTAAAGATGAAGACCCGGCCGATGCTTTATTAGCTGCTATTATGGGCGACAGTAAAGGAAAGAAGCCTGTTAAAAAAGATGAGGAAGAGCCTGAAGAGGAAAATGAAATTTATAAATCACTGAAGCAGGAAGGTGTTGATGCTGTTGACCTGGAAGGTTTGGACGCTGAGGAAGGCGAAGATGAAGTAGTTGAAGAGGGTGATGATGGTGTGGAAGGAAGTGAAGATGATCAGGATGATTTCAGTATGGAGTCCCATGGCGAAGACGACGACCACTAAAAATAAATAAAAAAACCCGTGATGTTCTCACGGGTTTTTTTAATGAATTAAATTTTACTTTTTGTTTACCGTACCTGCTAAGTCAGCACCTGCCTTGAATTTTACGACACGCTTAGCTGCAATTTTAATTTCCTTTCCGGTTTGCGGATTACGTCCTGTACGCGCAGCACGCTTTGCAACGGAGAAAGATCCGAAACCAACTAAACCGATACGCTCACCTTTTTTTAATGCTTTGTGAATGGAGTCGATGGTTGCATCCAATGCACGACCTGCATCTGCCTTAGTCAATTTTGCACTTGCTGCAATTGAATCAATTAATTCTGCTTTGTTCATTTTTAAATGTTTTAAAGATTAATAATCTTTTTTGTTGTGACGAAGCAAATGTATAATGTATAAAGAATTTGTCAAGCGCGTCCGTCGAAAACATTAAGCCTTTGTTCATAAATTCTGTTTTTGTTCATAAGTGATTGGCTGAAACGCCCGTTTAACGGGGGTTCCGGAGGATTTAGATTTTTAGATGGAATAATTTTTAAGCGAAAACGGTGCCCTCCGGAAATTTATACCCGCGCAAAAATTCTGCAGTTGTCATTTTCTTTTTTCCCTGCAATTGCAATTCTTTAATGCAGATGTATCCGTCTTTACATACTACATTTGCATAAGTCTTATTGTCGGTAAGAAGATGACCGTTAGTATCTGAATGCTCAGATTTATCTTTTATAGCTGTGATTATTTTAAGCGACATCACATTTCCCAAACTATCCTTAAATTCGATAAAGGCCCCCGGATAAGGCGACAAGCCTCTTATTAAATTATGAATTTCATCCACTGTTTTATTCCAGTCTATTTTACAGGTTTCTTTAAATATTTTGGGTGCATGCACAGCCTCTAAATCATTCTGCGCCTGTAAATCCGCATGCCCGCTTTCGATAGCCTTCACCGTTTTTAAAATCAGGCTCGCTCCTACTTTCATTAAATCATCATGCAATTCCCCTACGCTCATCGAATCTGTTATACTCACTTTCTGACTAAACAAAATATTTCCGGTGTCTATTTCATGCTTTAATTTGAAAGTAGTCACACCCGTTTCCCTCTCTCCGTTTATGATGGCCCAATTGATAGGTGCAGCACCTCTGTATTTAGGTAACAGAGATCCGTGAAGATTGTAGGTTCCAAGACGTGGCATGTTCCACACTTCTTCAGGCAGCATTCTGAATGCAACTACAATTTGCAAATCAGCATTCAAGTTTTTTAATTCAGAAATAAATACGGGGTCTTTTAATTTTAAAGGCTGTAACACCTTAATGCCATTAGCCACAGCGAATTTTTTTACTGCGCTCTCCTGAATTTGCTGTCCACGCCCCGCGGGTTTGTCGGGTACAGTTACCACCCCAACAACATTGTAATGGTTTTTTATTAATATATCTAAAGAAGGCACCGCGAATTCGGGGGTACCCATAAATACTATTTTCATCAGCGAGTACTAATATACGAATTCATCTCTTTAATCTATTGAGTCCCACAGTCTCTTCTGTCTCTTAAAATGTTACATTTGTAAAGATGCAGAATTCTTTAAAAAGATATATACCAATTTTTGCGGGGCCTTTAGCGGCATGTATTCTTTGGCTATTCTTCGACCTGCAGCCGGATAATCCGAAAGTAACATTAATGGCAGGCATAGCAATCTGGATGGCTATTTGGTGGTTTACAGAAGCTGTTCACTTAGCGGTTACAGCATTAATTCCAATGCTTTTGATGCCAATACTTGGATTAGCGGATGCGAAATTGGTAGCGCAGCAATATACCGACAGCATCATTTTTTTATTTTTAGGCGGATTTATGATTGCCTTTGCCATTGAGAAATGGGATTTGCACAAACGTATTGCTATTAAAATTCTTTCTATTGTTGGCACAAAACCTTCAAGTATTTTATTGGGAGTGATGCTCACTGCTTATTTAATCAGCAATTGGATAAGCAACACTGCCACATGTATGATGTTATTTAGTGCGGTGCTTGCTTTAATTTTGGAAACCGAAAAATACATCGATAGCGAAAAACACCGGAAGCATTTTGCCGCCGCGCTATTGTTAGGTTTAGCCTACGCCGCAACCATCGGTGGTTTAGCGACTCCCGTTGGAACACCTCCAAATATGTATTTTTTTAAAGCTTATAAAGAAGCATATCCGGCCAATACCGATTTAAATTTTTTGAGCTGGTCGGCCATTGGTTTTCCGCTTTCGTTTTTATTTTTGCTCACCACTTTTTTCGTTTTATCCAAATATTATTTCGATAAGACTCTGAAAATAAATCTCACTAAAAGTTTTTTTAAAGACAATTACACATCGCTCGGTAAATCGGGTTACGAAGAAAAATGGGTGTTCGGTATATTTATTACCTGTGCTGTTTTATGGTTCACCCGTGCCGATGTGGATTTTGGTTCTTTTAAATATAGCGGGTGGAATCATATTTTTAAAGAATCGAAATATGTCGACGATTCTATTGTGGCTGTTGCTGCGGCATTACTTTTATTTTTGATACCCTCAAAGAAAAATAAAGGCGAAGCGCTTTTAATCTGGGATGATGCCAAAAAAATACGCTACGATATTATTTTAATGTTCGGAAGCGGTTTTGCTTTAGCTTATGGCTTTGAGGTTTCTGGCTTAAGCGGATGGCTGGCCAATTCATTAAAAGTATTGCAGGGCGCAAATCCTTTTATCGTTATTTTCTGTATTTGTGTTGTAGTTACTTTAATCAGCGAATTTGCTTCGAATATTGCAAGCATACAATTAGCAATTCCGGTTATGATTGCCTTGCAGAAAAATCTTGATCTTCCTCCTCTTGTATTAATGATTCC
>JAHEYE010000225.1 GCA_023251695.1 Sphingobacteriaceae bacterium
AAAGCAGAAAAATTAAACAAGAATGCCGATTTAATCTCCGCTATGTCGCTAGACGCATTCGAGTGCCGTATCGATCCGTTTAAAGAACACCTCCATACTATCAGACCGCACAGTGGACAATTACAAACTGCAAAAGCCATCAGAACTATATTAAGCGGAAGCAAAATTTCGGCAAAAGTAAAAAAACAGGTGCAGGACCCCTACTCGTTCCGTTGTATTCCGCAAGTTCATGGTGCCACAAAAGATACAGTTGCTTATGCGAAATCGGTTTTTGAAACAGAAATAAATTCTGTTACCGATAACCCAACTATTTTTCCGGAGCACGATGAAATTATTTCCGGAGGGAATTTTCACGGACAACCATTAGCATTGGCTTTAGATTTTTTATGTATCGCCATTGCTGAGCTAGGAAGTATTTCGGAACGCAGGACTTATCAATTAATAGCAGGATTGCGGAACCTGCCCTCTTTCTTAATTGCAAAACCGGGTTTGGATTCGGGATTTATGATTCCGCAATACACAGCGGCTTCGATTGTAAGTCAGAATAAACAATTGTGTACGCCTGCGAGTGCCGACAGTATTGTATCGAGTAACGGACAAGAAGACCACGTGAGCATGGGTGCGAATGCGGCTACCAAATGTTTGCATGTTATTGAAAACACTGAGCGTATCCTTGCTATTGAATTAATCAATTCAGCGCAAGCCTTAGAATTCAGAAGGCCTCTCAAATCATCAAAAACAATTGAGAATTTACATTCTGAATTCCGCAAAAAAATAAAATTCATTACAAACGATAAAGTCATGTACAAAGAATTAGATGCCGCTCTAAATTTCTTAATGAAAACTAAATGAAGTTACGCTTAATAATACTTTTTTCTGCTTTCTGCCTACTACCTACTGCCTTCTGCCTCGCTTGCCAGTGTCCCTTAACCAAACTCTCCATTGAAGAATGCGATAAATATGGCATCATTTTCAGGGGGCGGATCATAAAAGATACTTTATTCGAACTAAAAAAAGGTGAAATAACTTTTGAGATCAGCGAATTGTACAAAGGAATTGTTCAATCCCAATTCAAGGTCTTGTTTGATAGCGGCGATGAGTGCGCGCAGGTATTTTCAGTTGGTGAAGAGTGGATTATTTATACAAATTACAAACAGGCTAACAATGCCCAAATGGATTGGTGCAGCCGCAGCCGTAAATATTTCAAGAATGAGAAACTGGATTTTTATGCGGTTACTTATGGAAATAATTATCCTGATGAATTAAAATTCCTCCGTGATAAATTAGGACCTCATAAACCTTTAGGCGCACCGGAAGTAAAACCCGATTGGCAGGGAAACCAACTTCCGACCCAGATGGAATTCATTATTTATTTATTATTGTCGATTGTTGGTGTTATTGTATTTATTTATTTAACAAAAAGATTTTTAAAATAATGGAAAAGACCACAGAATCCGATTCGTATTACAATAACCTCGAGAGCATGAGTGTGGACGAGCTATTGCGTCACATGAACAAAGAAGATAAAACTGTTCCGCACGCAATAGAAAAAGTAATTCCCGCCATTGAAGCATTGGTAAATGTAATTACCGGGAAAATGAAAAACGGCGGACGCTTATTTTATTTAGGTGCCGGCACCAGTGGACGATTAGGCATTGTAGATGCTTCTGAATGTCCGCCCACTTATGGCATTGAGCATGGACGCGTAATTGGATTAATTGCAGGTGGTGATGCGGCGATGCGTAAAGCTGTTGAATTTGCAGAAGATGATTTAAATCAAGGTTGGGAAGATTTAAAAGAACATAAAATAGGCGAAAACGATTTTGTGATTGGCATTGCCGCATCCGGCAGCACACCTTATGTGGTTGGCGCATTAGAGCATTGCAATAAAAATAATATTGTAACGGGTTGCATTACCTGTAACAACGGCAGTGCGGTTGCTAAAGCAGCTAAATACCCTATTGAGGTTGTTGTTGGCCCTGAATTTGTAACCGGCTCTACCCGCATGAAATCAGGCACAGCACAGAAATTAGTTTTAAATATGATTTCTACGAGTGTAATGATAAAATTAGGGCGCGTAAAAGGGAATAAAATGGTAGACATGCAACTCAGCAATAACAAACTGGTTGACCGCGGCACAAAAATGCTGATGAAAAATACAGGTATTGAAAATTACGAAACCGCCAAAGAACTTTTATTGAAACATGGAAGTGTAAGGAAGGCGACAGAGAGTTATAAGAAATAAAGAAACGGATGTTTTATTGAGCCTGATCAAGGTTCTTTCTCCCTAATTCAGTTTTAGATCAGTAATAACAAATTGATTATTGGCAAATAAATCATTATCTTTAAATATGAAAACAATGCAAATCCTAAGGGCTTCATTATTATTAGTTATTGGATTTGTTTTATTTTTTGGGTGCAGAAAGAAATATGAATGCGTTTGTAATGTTTCGGAAAGCCCTTATGTAAAAAGAATTGTAAGTTCTTCCCCGAAAAAACTAAGTAAAAAACATGCTCAAGCCACTTGCAAAGCCACAGAAAAAACATTAATAGAGACTTATACCCAAAATACTTGTAGTACTTGTTCGGCTAATATAACCTGCACTTTAAATTAAATACAGATGTCAAGCTCAAAGCTCATATATTTAATCATCTTTTCTTTTCTGTTTGTAATATTTACATCTTGTAGAAAAAAATACGTTTGTGCCTGTACTGGTCATACTGTTTATTATACTACGCCATCTCCTGTAATAAGAAACGAAGAGTATTATAGTACCGAACAGCTCATTGATGAGAAACTTAGTAAGAAAAAAGCTGAGGCGTCCTGTAAATTAATTGAATCGGCATTTCTTGAAAACCTTCCAAAGAACCCTTATTCATCTGTGGAAAGCGTTGAAGGAAGTTGTCACTTAAAATAAATGCATTACAACCGAATAATAATTATCCTTTTTGTTTTAGGCCTCTTTTTAAGTGCCTGTGAAAAGAAACCAAAGGCGTCTTTCAAAACAGATAAAGATGAATATATGGCGGGAGAAGTAATTAAGCTGACCAATACAAGTGAAATCGGCAGCGGTTTTGAATGGCTATTGCCTGAAGGAAAATCTGAAACGACAAAAGATGCAGAATACACTGTTAATTCTAATACAGGTTTTGATGAGTTAAGTATTACACTTAATGCCAAATCAAAACATCATTGTAAAAGAAATACATTTACAAAAACAGTAAGAACTTACCCTCTTTGTTATATTACTTGGTATAATATTCCTTTTTCTTCAAATAAGACTTATGTAACACCAACTGTAACTTCCAATTCAAATGCATCTAATTATTCGGTTAGTGCTCTTTACGAATCGGGCGCCCCTTACTACGACTTTTATTATTTCAATTTTTATTTTTCTCCCGGATCCTCCCCTGCTGCGGGCACCTATACCTTACAGTCTGGCGCTGCTTCACTTCCATCAAATGGTGCATTTATCAGCGTTTACGGTGGACCGCTTAATTCTCCAAGCACAACAAATTTTACGGTTGGACAAATTCAGGTTGAATACATTAACAATGTAATGCATATTTATTTTACAGATGCCCAAACCAGCCCCACTTACTTCAAATTAGCAGGAAGTGTCTATAAACGTTAGCCAAAGCTTATTAATTAGGCCTCCTTATCATACTTCACAAACAAGTTAATCCAAATAAATAAAAAATCACTATCTTTATTATATGTTTAACCGCATAAATAATCGAATACTACCTATCCTTTTTGTTTTAGGCGCTTTTTTTAGTGCCTGTGAGAAGAAGCCTAACGCTTCATTTAAGACTAATAAAGAAGAGTATGTAGCTGGTGAGGATGTGATCTTAACTAATACTAGCGAAAGTGGAAGCAGCTTTGAATGGATTTTACCGGATGGGAAAACTAGTGCAAATAAAAATAGTGATTTTGTAATTGATATTAATTCCGGTTTTGATGAATTGAGTTTCACATTGGTTGCAAAATCCAAGCAGCATTGCATGAGAAACTCTACAACCAAGACCATAAAAGTTATACCAAAGTCTTATATTACAGAAACGATTGTTTCGCCTTACTCTTATAGCACTTTTTATACCGCCAATATAAACAGCTCTTCTACTTCGAGTAACTACATTATTGCCATGATTTACATCACTAGTCCGGAATCCTTTTATACTTTGAGTTTTTATTTTATGCCAGGGACATCCCTGCCGTCAGGAACCTATACATTACAAAATTCAAGCAGCTCATTGGCTCCGTTTCAAGCTTGCGGTTTGTCTTTCGGAATATATTTTGTGTCGGGCCAGCTTCAGGTAGATTATGTCAATAGTAAATTACATATTACTTTCAAGGATATCACCGATTCTACAGGTAATTATAAATTGACAGGGGAGATCTACAAGCCCTGATTTGAGTCATTAGCTTTGTGTGGATAAATTATATATTTAGAAGTGCTAAATGGGATTATAAAACAAAAAAGCCCTGACATCTGTCGGGGCTTTTTTATAAGAACTAAATTATAATTAGTTTTTCTTCTCTTCTTTCTTTTCTTCAGCTTTCTTTTCGCCGCTGCAAGATTTTGCACCGTCTTTTTTGCAACAAGATTTTCCTTCTTTTTTGCAACCTTCTTTTTTCTTGTCCTTATCTTTATCGTCGCCTAAAGTGTTTGCTGATAAACCTCCAACCAATCCGGTTAAAGCTAACATTAATACTAATTTTTTCATTTTTATGGGTTTTTAAGTTTTTTCTTATTACAAATATAAGCTTTTCTTTAAGCCGCTAAAGCCTTAGTTTTGCCCATATTGTTAAAATTCTTAAAAGATAGTATGGATTTTTGCCTGTTTTGCGCCTTAAAGTAAATGAATAAGCTTCATAAATACCTTCTTATAGTCCTGCTACAGGGAGCCCTTTGCTTAAAGGCTCAAAAACCATTTAGTATTAGTGGAACAATCACAAACAAACAAAACAAAACCATTGAAGGAGCCCTGATACAGGTTTTAAACTCAAATTATAATGCGGTAAGTGACAAAAACGGGGACTTCAACCTTAGCATTCCGCATAAAAAACACATTTCGCTATTAATAAAACATGTATCGTTTAACAGCAGGACAAAAGAATTAGATATTGATGACACACTTAATAGCATTTCTGTCACCATTGCTTTAACGGCCAAAGAATTTATTTTGGATTCAGTCACTGTTAAAGCCGTTAACAAACCTGACACTATCGCCTACTCCGGTAAATTCAGTATTTACGACTTTGATTTTTATGAAGACAAATACATTTTGCTTACTGCCGCCAATAAATTAGATAAAGCGGAATTAAAACTCGCGGATTATACGGGTAAAATTTTAAATACAACAAAAATTCCAGCCTCAGCCGGACTCGCCAAAGAATTATTTCACGATTACATGGGTTATACTAATGTAATTTGTGAAAACTCTATTTACAGAATTATAGTTTACAATAATGCATTACTCACCTTTCAACTTGACGCAAAAGATTTTAATTCTTTTGTAAAACCAATTATCGATACTTTAAATAACAAACTTATTTTCTCCGATTACTGGAAAGAATATCCTTCCTTTAATTATTACAGTTATGATGCTAAGAGTAAAACTAAAAGTCCTTTAATCTCCATCACCAACGAAGACCTGCTGAGTATTTATAATATGGAATATTATTACCTGAAACCGCGTGATAAACTGGAAGCACGTGAAATTGCAGATGAATACAAAATTGATAAAAAAGTCGCTGCAGCATTAATGACGGGCTTTACAAAAAGTTTATTTTACGATCCATTGTATGCC
>JAHEYE010000226.1 GCA_023251695.1 Sphingobacteriaceae bacterium
AACAAGTTTGTGAACTTAGATACTTATGCTGATTTTTTCTCGAATTACATTAATAATCCCCAAAACATAGATATAGTTTGGAACACCTTGGTCACGCTTAAAATAAATAAATTCCTTTCTGCCAGTTTTACTTGTAAAATGATATACGATGATGATATCATTATTAAATACGATTGGAATAAAGATGGTGAGTATGATCATAAAAATGACGTGAATGGCCCCCGCACCCAATGGTTAACCAGTTTCGGAGTCGGCTTAGGGTATAAATTTTAGTAAAGTCACCTTACTTTATCTTGTTTCTAAAACATTTTTTGTACATTAGCTTTATATGTCGGGCACTTCAACTAAATTCTTGTTACGTGAAGTAATAAGCAAATGGAAATTCATTCTGGCTTTTACTTCATTATGTATTGTACTCACTTTAGGATATTATTATTTTAAACCATTAGAATACAAATCAACTGTTAGTTTCATGGTCGATAATGAATTGGAGAGAAAAAACGACCAAAACCTGAATGACCAGAGTATTTATCTTGCCGAAAATGCCCCAAATGCTGTTCGGCTATCTCAAATGATAAAATCAACAGAGATGCTGGATTATCTGATTGAAAAATTCAGTTTATACGAACAGTTCAGGATAAGTATTAAACATCCGATGCATCATGAATTAGTAACTAACATATTAAAATCAAAGATTACTGTTTCGAATTCTATGAATAGCGGTATGAGCATAACCGTTAGCGGTAAGGATAGAAAAATGACAGCTGATATGGCTAATGAAATGTACGTGAAGCTTGAAGAAATGATAAACAACTATACCATTTCGAACTTGAAGAGAAAAATCAAAATTTATGATCAGGTTTTGGATAATTCTAAATTAAATCTGGATAGGAAAGGGGAAGAGTTAAAGATACTTCTGGATGAATTCAAAAGCCTTGTACAGGAAAACAAAAAGCAAAGGTATAATGATATGTTGTATGATATTGATATGAAGTTAACTTTTTTATCCGCACAGCTTAATTCAGTTAATCAGGATTTGCTTAGAACAATAAAAAATTACGAAATATCGGTTGCAAACACGAATAAAGAAAATCTACCAAACATAAAATTAATAAATGTTGCTCTCAAAGACACCTCGCCTGCATTGTTGCTTGGACTTATTTACAGATTGATCGCCGTTGCTTTTTTTGCTTTCTTTTCCTCAATTCTTCTGCTTATTTTTAATCAGCAAACGAAGACCGAGGAAAAAACTGTTTATAAAGTGCTCAGGCCTCAGCTTCCGATTGAGAATTAATCTTCGTTTTAAGGTCGGCCGCTGCAATTAAACTTAAGGATGACCAAAAAAGAAAAGCCAGTTTGCAGTCATCTAAAAAATTATTGAATACACCATGTACAAAATAAGTCGTTAATCCGCTTATGGCAATTACTACAATTATTTTTGTTTTTTTGTCTTTAGTTTTTGTGAGGGTTCTTAAGCTATAGAACAATCCTGTAAAAAATAATCCTATCAGCAATAGCATCGAGGGAAGTCCGCCCTCCGCCAATTCAAGAAAATATTCGGAATGCGCAGTACCGCCTTTTCCCTGAAAATGTGTGTAATCCTTATCTTGTAAAAGGCCTACCGCATTCGAATGCCAATAAAAGGAACCGAACCCCGGCCTTAAAGGAATTTGCCGGCTTATATAAGTAAGATTTTCCGAATTTTGAAAGGGAAGGTATTGGAATTGGTAAGTTCCCGGACCGAAACCCAGAACCGGTCTTTCTTTGAACATTTTGATGCTGCAATCCCACCTGTTTAACCGTTCTTTATTACTTACATCGCTGGTAATATTTGTTATGGAGTAGAAGTGTTCGAATAAACCGGCATTTGTTACCGTCGAGTCAACCTTATTTTCTTTTAGCTTATTGAGGAGTGGGCCAAAAAATAAGAAGAGAGCGGTTAGCGAAAGAAAAAATAAAATCATTAGACCCCGGAATCTAAAACCAATAATAATAAGTAGCGACAATGTAGCTGATGCTAAAAGGCTAACCCAGGCTGCGCGGCAAAAAGAAAAATAAAAACCAAGAGCTAATAAGCAAAAGCCTGCAAAGACAAGTATTCGGTTTCCTATTGTGAGTTCTAATGTTTTTGGAAAGGCATTAAATGCAATGAAAACTGGTATTAAGAAAAGAATTGCAGCTGCAAATATGGTATGATCGTTATAAAAAGGGTGACAGGCGTATCCTGATCCATACCTGTTAAAACCCACTTTACTTTGAATCAGAAGTGAATAAATAATCACAAGCGCGATGCTAAAACCATATAACTTCATGAGCTCCGTATAACTACTCAAGTTCTGTTTTAAAATGTTGTACATAAAAAAATAGAATACAACAATGTAGCTTGTTTTAACGATTACTGCTTTTAAAGACACCAAGTGCATAGTTGAAAAAGCTCCAGAGGCGGTATTAAATGCGAGGTAAAGCAGAATCATAATAGTGATGGGTTGCTTTAAGAAACTTAAATGGCCTATGGCAAATCCATTTTTAAACATCAAGTCATAAACAAACATTAAAGCCAGGATGCCAATCATAATTTCGGCCGGAAAAATAAGAACAGTACCAATCGCCGGAAAAAAGATTTTGAAAGAGAGGGGTAAGAACAATACTGTCAGAACAAAAAGAAATCCTGAATAAATTTTTATTTTTTGGGAACCTACGAAATCAAAATCCATTAAACCAAATATAAGATTAATTAGCTATAGGAAATAAATTGGTTTACAATAATCATTTCAGAGAACTAATGTCTCTGATGATTTCCATGCGTTGTGATTTATAATTGAGGTATTTGTATTTGATTTTTCCATCAGTACCAATTAAATAAGCAATGTTAGGCATTAGTCCGAAGGTTCTTAGCCATGGATTCAAAGGTCCATCGAGGTAAACGGGTATTTTAGTTCCCATTTGTTCTATCATTAATTTAGCGGCAATTTTACGGTCGGCATAAGTGCTGTGTTGTTTTATATCAACTTTCTCCAGATAATTTACCTTTAATGCAGTTGGTTCGTTAGTGTAGGGGCACACAAAGGGAAAGCTGGGATGTGCTTCAATTGTATAAATAATAAACATCCTTACATCTTTGTTGTATCGGGCAATTGAGTCAAAAAATCTCAGTGTATGCCTGAAGTAATGACAGGTATAACTTCCGTTAATTAATAATACAGGTTTTCCCTTTTTTAATTCGAGTGCTATATCCAGACTATCGTTATTTATCCCGTATAATTTAAAATTAGGCACAGCATTTCCGGTTTTTGGTCCGGGCTCTTTACCATTATGATTTACGTTAAGTGATTGTTGAATAGTATCGGCATCAGCCGGGGCATGTTTTAAACCAATGTTTTTACCAAGTTTTATTTGGGCACTAATGTTTAAGAAAAAGAAAGATAAAAGCGTAAAAATGAATGGCCTCACAAAATTATTTTGAAGCTAATTTACTGTTTTATTACTTTAGAATGATAAATTATTTTTCCTTCCTCGGTAACTTTAACAAAATAAATGCCATTGGCCTGATCTTTCAGGTTGATTTTAGTTTCTTCCTCGTTGATTTTTTGTTTTAGGATTTGTTGACTGATTAAATTGTAAATTTCAAGATATAAATTTCCTTTTTGTGTTGTTTTAACAGTCAGTTCTCCCGATGTAGGATTAGGGTATAAAGAAAATTCAGCCTGATAATTTTCATTCTTATTCATTATTCCGGTACCTACACCAGCGTTGTAAACCATTATACGTTTGTATTGGGCATCAGAAATTAATAATTGTTTGTATATAGGATCCATGGTTATAGATTCACAGCTCAATCCGGAAGAAGAGGTACAAGCATTGTTTCCGGGCGAAGAAACATTAGTTGCCCATAATACATTCGATACAATTGTATTGGTTGTTGCTGAATTGAAAATGATTATCCTGTTATTCATCCAATCACAAACATATAATTTAGAATTATCAGCAGTAATTCCCATAGGAATGTTCATTTGGGTAGCTGAACAGCCGACTGAACTTGTAGTAAAGCTGGTTTGACCGAAAACCGCATCCGCGGGCGCGCCATTAATTTTGCTGTATACATTATCAAACCTAAGAACACGATGATATAAGGCGGTAACAAATAAAGAATTTCCAATCATGGTAATTCCGTAAACTATTCCGAATCCGGATGCAGTACAAGTGGTTGAATTGGAAGTGTAATTGCTTTGTCCCAGAACTGCACTCGCTGGATCGCCATTATTCAAAGTCTTTGCATTGGTAAATAATAAGACTCTGCAATTAGAGTTATCTCCAACCCAAAGGTTTCCTGTCGCATGATCATAATAAAGCAGATTACCATAAGAACCGAAAGGATCTATTGTAAATGTGCTCTGCGTTGTTCCGGGGGAATTTGAAAAAAAATTAGACTGTCCTAGTACCTGGTCAGCGTTTGGTTTGTTAACGGTGTTTTTATGAGCACTGTCAAAACGTAATACTCTATTGTTCCCGCCGTCAAGTATCCATAAAGTTCCGCTCATACTATCAACAGCTACACCCAGAGGAGTTGCCAAACTATTTACATTTGTATTTGCATTTTTTGTATTAAATGTGCTTTGGCCATATACCAAGTTTGCTTTCGGTTGGTTTTTTGTGATTGGATAACTAAATCTTAATACACGGTTTCCAGTACGATCAGCTACATACAAAAATTTATGTTTCGCATCGATAGCGAAATGGGATTGGTATCCGGCGATGGTTGAATCAGTGGCGTTAATGCTTCCATTGCCGGGAGAACTTGTACTTGCGGCTGAAATTACATAATTTGAGTTTTGGCAGTCAACCCAGGTTTGACCATTTGAAATGAAACAGTTCAAAATGAACAATAAAAATAATATCTTTTTCATTGGCTTACTGTTTAATAATTTTCGAATGATAAATAGTTTTTCCTTCTTCCAAAACTTTCACAAAATAAATTCCGTTGGCTTGTTCTTTTAAATTTATTTTTGTCTCGGTTTCAGTTATTTTTTGTTTTAGGATTTGTTGGCCAATGACATTATAAATTTCAAGAGTTAAATTTTCTTTGAGTTCTGTTTGGAGAATTAGTTCGCTGGAGGTTGGGTTGGGATAGAGCTTGATATTAATTTTATTTATTGAATTCTTTATTCCGGTTGGTGAAAACCAATTTGGTTCATTATACAATGTTGTTACAACGCTTTGTGGAATTACGCAATGGTAAAAACGTATATCATCAACTGTTCCGTCAAAATAACGGTCGTTGCCACCAATATTGGCTGAATTACCAACCATTACCGAATCACTTCCTAAATAAACTGAAGTAAAACCTTTTGATACTGTACCTTGGGAAACCGCATCTAAATAAAGCGTAATTGTTAAGTTATCGTAAGTAAAAACAATGTGATGCCAACTGCCGCTGGGTACAGATGAAGTTGTCCAAATAGCGGGTTGAGAACAGGGCATTTGTGTACAAGCTGTTGCAATTTTATTGGTGAATTGATCGTAATACAAACAATACGATTCAAAACAATTAGATCCGGTTTGACATTTAGTTAGTATTAAAGGATTATAACTATAACCGCTTCCGTTAAATGAGGTAGCATTAATTTTAAACCACATCGAAACGCTGATATCATTTGGTTTCAAATTAGGGGTCGTACCAAAGTTTAAATAACTCCCCTGATTACCGTTTAAATACCAGGCCGAGTTAGTATTGCCAAAGCGGTCGGTGGCAAGGGTAGCTCCAACCTGTTTACCATTGTTTGGTCCGAAATCATCATTAACAGTTCCGCTGCTT